>JAAYAK010000127.1 GCA_012719415.1 Syntrophorhabdus sp. | reverse complement strand
GGCAAGCAGGCCGCGGCGAGGGCACAGGTCGAACTTCTTTCGCAGACCCTCGACCATTTCCGCCTTGACGTGGGCCGTTACCCCACCACACAGGAAGGCCTCACAGCCCTCGTCACGAACCCCGGAGGAGCAGAGAACTGGGAAGGTCCCTACCTCAAGAAGGCCCTTCCCAACGATCCCTGGGGCAAACCCTACCAGTACCAGTCTCCCGGATCTCACGGAGAGTTCGATCTCTATTCCTACGGCAGGGACGGTACGCCCGGGGGCGAAGGTGAAGACAAGGATGTGACCAACTGGGAGTAAAAGAACGATACGTGGTAGGAATTCAAATAAATGATGGGCGGCCCTCAAAGCCGCCCATCATTTGCTATCTTCCCAATTCATCGGTTACGTTTCATGTAGTTTTCCCATAACCCATAACCTCTGACCCATCACCCGTCTTCTACCAGTTGAACCTCAGTCCTCCCGTGAAGCCGTGGCTTATCTGATCTTCTGTAATGCCCAGATCGTAGCCTACGAAGAAGCTGAGCATGTCGCTCTTCTTGCCGGTGAGATTCAGGGAGAAAACGCCCGCATCTCTCTTGGCAGTGCTGGAAGTGATGACGAAAGAGCCTGCCGTTTCGCCTGCGAACCGTGCGTTGATGTTCGCTTCCGTGTCGCCGAACTCATGGAGCCATTTTGCGCCGAATTCCGGGGTAAGTGCGAAGTCTTTTGCCGCCTTGAACTCCCGGGACAGCTTCACGCCCACGCCGCTCTGGTAGGAATCGGTATTGTTACTGTCTGATTCGAGATTCAATGCGCCTGCGCCTGTTTCCGTAAAGCTGTCCGTGTGGTTGCGCATGGCAAGGAAGGAAACAAGGGGCGTTGCGGTGATGCCGCAGAAGACGGGCACTTTGTAGCCGCCCTCGAGGTAACCCGATATGTCGCTGCCGTCATAGGAGCCACGTGCCACCCGGTAGATGTTGCCGAAGTTGAGATAGCGCTTCGTCTCGTAGCTGTTCTTGCTGTAGCCAAACGCTGCGTCCACGTACCACAACTTGCTCTTGGGGACGTAGGAACCGTATATTGACCCCTGGAAGCTTTCAACATCGGAATTGTCCTGAAGCTGTTTCATGTCGACGCTGGTCTTTGAATACCCGACGGCTACGCCGGCCCGGATATTGGGGTTGATGAGGTAATCGAAACCTGCGATGGCCCCGCCTATGGTGTAGTCATAGCGGGAACCCACGTCGTCACCGTGGCGGTTGCCCGTCACACCGTATCCTTTGATCCACATTCCGTAGGGTAGCTTCTGCCCGTCTCTTGTGAGGGTAAACCCCGCATCGGATGCCACCGGGCCGCCCGAGGCAAGCATCGTCAGGGGATCCGACTGCCGGTCGTTGAGTCCGAGAAAGCCCAGGCCCGTGGTGCTGCCGGTACGGCCGAAGAGATTCTGATAGAAGGCCCCCTGTCTTGCGGGAGCGACGGTTGATGATACACTGTGGGTCGTTCCCGATATCTGGTCGAGGGCGGAGTTGAGAGCGCCGTCGTCGAGAGAGAACAACTCATCGACAACGGTAACCATGTCGTCGGAGGAGGAATTGCTGTAGGCATCGTCGATTGCCGACGCCACATTGCCCCTCGTGCCCCTGGCTCCTGACTTCTTGAAATTTGACCTCATGTTGAGGTAGCTGTTCTTTGCGTCATAGGCAAGGGACATCTCCCTGTACTTCGAGTCTGACGTCACCGAGTCGAAGGTGCCAGTAAGGCCATTTGTCGTCTCGATTATGGTGTGCGTGCCCCCTTTCAAACCCTTGGTGACGACGGAAACGGCGCCGCCATTCAGCACCGCCGTGTCGGCCGTTACCTTCCCGGCCTTGCCGTCCGAGCCCGCTCCCACCGTGTAGGTTGCCCCCGCCTCGTGCGTGTAGGCACCGCTCACCTTGAGCGCACCGCCGAGAACGGATATGTTGTTGCCGCTCGAGAGGTCTCCGCCCAAACTCCAGGTGCCGTCTCCGGACTTCCGGACGGTCTCCCACCCGGTGATCGTGCCCGTGGTGATCGTGCCCGAACCTTCGAGATGGATTGTATCGGTGCCATCCCCGCCCGCTACAGCGCCCGTTATCGCGGAACCGTCGCGAAGATAGGCCGTGTCGTTGCCGGCGCCCATATTGACGGCAGTCCCGGAGGTGCCTGTTATCGTCCCGCTGTTGTCCAGGATGTCCGCTCCGGTACCTGCGAAGATCACGCCGATGGGCCCCGTTATCTCACCCTTGTTCGTAACAGTACCCTCTGCCGCCGACCCAAAACTAACTGCGGCGTCTGTGGAGTTGGAAGACGTGCTCTTCAACACGCCGCCCTCCTCATTGAGAATGGTGCCGCCACCGCGGACGTAAACGGATATCCCGTCTCTGCCTGTTATCGTTCCCGAGTTCGTCAGGGTATTCCCGCTTCCGGACAAGAACACGCCATAGCCGTTCCCGGAGATGCTACCGCGGTTTGTGATATCATTGCCACCCGAATTGGTGTTGACAGCAGACGAACCATTATCGCTGCACTCTATTATTCCTGTCGAATCGTTGACAAGCTTCAGGGAACCAGCTGATATGCCATAAAAGACCCCCGCAATAGTACCGCTGTTCGTAATGGTGCCGGACAGGTAATTTCCGCTAGCAGCATTTTCTCTGAGATAAATGCCCGTACCATCCAGACCCCTGTATGACACATTTATGGTTGCCCCTTCTTCCACTGTAATGTCCCAGCCGTCAGCATTTCCCCAGAGGCCGTACTTTCCCGATGTACCCGTTACGGATACGGAGCCCGTGGATGTGAGGGTGGCCTTCATCACACCGTCAGCATTTGTTTCATCCTGCAGGGCTACGCCTGCCGTTCGCGTATCGCTGATCACGACCTCCGCGAAGGAGGGCCGTATGACACCCGGTGCGGCAAGCATGAAAAGCGATATACCGCAGACAACACACTTTCTTAATGATAGTTCCATCTCGGATCTCCCTTCTCCTTTTATTCATTCGCTACGCCCGAGCGAGGGGGGGAGTGGTTTGACCCACTGCCCTTGCCCCCCACACTCGCGACTGCATATCGTCTACTGCTCCTGTGTACCTTTCAGCTTGAATCTGATACCGCCAGAACCATCTCTCGTCCCTTGTCAGGGGTTCCGGGATAGTCTCTGGCACCTTTTTACGAGCCCTGGCTAGGTATTTCCTTGAAAGTAACGTAGATCACGTGATCATTATCCAGGGCAGAGAAGGTGTACTGGTCGTCTGCGAAGGTCACCAGGGCATCGTCGACATAAACCTGGAAAACCCGATAATTCTCGTCAGGCACGAACTGGTAGGTCGGTGTTGCACCGGCCTCATAAGTCGTATCGCCCAGTGGTTGAATAGTCCCGTTGGCCATGGCTTCTGCCGTGATCGTGTAGGTGGTCGCCGATTTCTCCTTGAAGGTGACGTTGATCGTATGATCCTTGGTCAGAGCGGCGAAGGTGTACGTGTTGTCCGTGATGGTCACTTCGCTGCCGTCCACCGTGACCTTGTCGACCACGTAGCCGTTATTAGGCGTGAACGTGAACGTGGGTGTTGAGCCGGCGTCATATTTAGTTGCGGCCGATGGACTTATGCTGCCGTTGTCTCCTGAGGTCGGCGTTATGGTGTATTGCGTTACTGCACTCGACTTGAAGGTGACTGTGATATTGTAGTCATCGTCCAGGGGAGAGAAGGTATACTGGTTGTTTGTGAGATCCGCAACGTTGCCGTCGATCTTAAACTTGTCAACCACGTAGCCGTCGTCAGGTATGACCGTGTAGGTTGGCGTTGCGCCTTTGTCGTATATCGTTGTGCCCGGGGGGCTGATGCTACCGTTAGCTCCTGCTTTCGCCGTTATGGCATATCGCGGGTATGGCCTGAAGGTAACGTGGATCGTATGGTCACTGTCCAGTGCGGCGAAGGTGTACTTGTTGTCCGTGAAGACCACGGACTTCCTGTCCACCGTCACTATGTCGACGATGTAGCCGTCGTTAGGTGTGAAAGTGTACGTCGGTGTTGCGCCGCCATTGTAAGATTTCGTGCCTTTGTCGCTGATGCTGCCCCAATTCCCGGCAGATGCGGTGATCAAATAGGTCCCAGCCTTCTTGAAGGTGGCTTTAATGTAACCGTTTTTCTGTACATTCTTGAAGGAGTATGAGTATTTTGTCGTCTCCGTTGCGTCTTCTATTGTGCTGGTCCTGCCGTTTTCAATCTTCGTCAACGTTTCTATCACGTAGCCCAAATTGGCCGTCGCCGTGAACGTTACGCTACTTCCCCTCTTTGCCGACTGATCCGTGCTGGGGGTGATGGTGCCGTTAGCGCCTGCCTTGGGCGTGATGTAGTACGTCGAATCGCTTGTTATCCTTCTGAAGGTGACTTCGATGGTGTGATCCTTTTTAACCTTGGAGAACTTGTAGGCATCGTACGGGAAACTCTTGGACCACAGCGCTCCGTCAATGAAGACCTGATCGAATTCGTAGCCGCTGTTGGGCATGAATCGGAACGATATGTCCTCCCCATAGTTCACGGTCTTTTTCCCGATAGGGTCGATCATGCCGTTACCACCGTTCACTTTGGCGGTGATGGTGAGGACGATCTTCTTGAAGACGACCTGGAGTGTATGATCGTCGGCAACGTTCACGAAGGTGTAGGAATTTTCTGTCCAGGACTGGGTTTCGCCATCCACGATCACCTGATAGACCTCGTAACCTTCAGCCGGTGTGAATGTGAATGTCGCGTTTCTGTTTGCCCCAACATTGTAAACACCCGATGGGTCGATCGTGCCGCCCAGGTTGTTCTTAACAGAGGCTGTGATGGTATAACTGTAAGGACGGAGTTTCAGGACGGCAAAGTTCGGATTGAGTCCCGCGGCCTCGCTCGGAAACTGCCATTTCGGCTTCACGACTGTGCCGCTTTTGTTCTTGCCATTCCATGACTTATCGCTGACTCCCGCAACAACGATATCACCCGTTACTGAGCTCGCTATTGAATAGGCCCTGTCAATGCAATCGCTGCCGTAGAAGGTGTGCCATTGCGACTTGCCGCTGAGCGGGTTAAGGCCGAGGATGGCCATGTCCGCGGTGCTGCCCGATGCGCCCGTGAAATTGTGAAGAGGCTTCTTACCGTCGATTAATGTCCAGGGGCCGCGAGCCTCTCCTGCCACAAGCAGGGTATTGTCATACAGACTCATGGCCATCGCGTGGGGAACATCCTCAGTATCAATTCCACCGCGGAATGTATGCCATCCGTTGGCTCCTTCGTTGTTCATCTTGACGACAACAAAGTCATTGTTGGTGCCCTGCGTGTGAGGGTCCACCGGTTCCCTGTCCTTGACCTTCCAGCCCGACTTGCTGTACCCCGCAAGGTAGTAGCCGTTACTGTCGTCCGTCACGACCGCCGTGGCCCAATCGTTATAGGTCCCTCCGAAGAAGGCGTGCCAGTGGCATTCCAGGTCGCTCCTTGCCAGGCGGGCGATGAACATGTCGTAGCCGCCGGTATGGTCGTTGCGGGGCGGGGTGTTGTACCAGGCGTGGGTGTAGTTCCAGCTCTGGTCGCTTGCTCCCGCGACCACCACCATGCCGTTCTTGTCGATGGCGATGGCCTCGCCCCAGTCGTTGGACTCGCTGCCGCCGAGAAAGGTGTGCGCGACATAATATCCGTTGGTGTTCAACGCCAGGACCCATGCGTCGTTCGAGCCCTGATAGCCCCGTGTCGGCTTGCAGGGCCTGTTTTTCTTTTCATAGCGGCTCTTGTCCGCCATTGGTTCTCCGTCCTTGCTCGGGTAAGTTTCCGGCCAGCATCCGAAGAATTCATGGTCTGTCTTTCCCACGAGAAAGATCCGTTCCTTATCGGCGGCGATGCCGTATGCCTCTTCATCCCAGTTGGATTCCCCGATGAACGTGTGCCACTGGTACTCACCATTGTATTTATTTAGGGCGAGGACAAAGATATCGGTGGAGTATTCATAATACCAATAACCCACACCGCTACTATGGGAAGGATGTAATATCGCTCTGGAATGGTCCTGGACCGCGCTCTTGTTGTTCGGTCCCGACCAGTTGTCCCTACTTGTACCCGTGATATAGAGCCTGTCATCGACTATGGCCATTCCCTTGACGGTGTCGTACTCATATCCTCCGTAGTACGTGTACCACTTGAATTCGCCGTCGGGACCGAACTTTATCACCAGGATGTCCCTGTTGTTGTCGGCGTTACCCGAATGCCAGTGCAACGGCTGACCGGGACTGCCGTATTTCGAATTCGTCTCCTGGGACGGGTTCCATTTAACACCTGCTGCTGCGATGAAGATGTTTCCTGCCTCATCAGTCACAACGGTACTGAGTGTCTCCGACTCCATCTTGGCGGACCCGGTAAACAGGTGCCATAGATAGTAAGGATCAACCGCGTCTCTGGCTGCGGCATTCCCCGGGAAACATGGCAAAAGCAAGAGGAGGAGGAAAAGGGAGGTGAAGAAATAGGTGATGAAGAATCGACCGCTTCGCTTGTTCATGTGCTGCCCCCTTTTGTTTTTGTGCAGGACCCTTCCTGGTCGGACATTGATGATGGTTCGTCGCTGTCGCCCCCTTCCGGAGAAATCCTGTTCTTGATAATGGGAATTTTTATCGCGGGGGGTATCAGTTTGAAATGGCTATGTCCCCAGTTTGACGGATTTAGGGACGAACGCGCTTCTTACGGGGCGAGGGTTATCCGGTTCATGACGGTATCCGGACAACCCCCAAAGGGCGTACTTAAGAGAAGGGGAATGTTCCTATTTCTTCGTTCCGTCTGTCCAGGTTGCGCCGGTCAGGTCGGCCTCGTTGAGGTCGGTGAGTGTAAGGTCGGCGCGGGTGAGGTTGGAGCCGGCAAGGTTGGCAAAAGAAAGGTTGGCGCGGGAGATGTCCACGCCGGAGAGGTTGACGCGGGCGAGGTTCGCCCGGGCAAGGGTGGCATAGGAGAGGTCCGCGGCGGTGAGGTTGGAGCCGGTGAGGTCGGCACCGGTGAGGTCGGCAAGGGCGAGGTCCGCCCTTTCGAGGTCGGTGCCCGTGAGGTCGGCCTCGTTGAGGTCTGCGCCGGCGAGGTCGGCGCGGGTGAGGTTGGAGCCGGTGAGGACAGCGCGGGTGAGGACAGCGCGGGACAGGTCCACGCCGGAGAGGTTGCAGCGAGTGAGATTGGAGCCGGCGAGGTTCGCGTGGGAAAGGGTGGCCCGGTAGAAATTCGCGCGGGAAAGGTCGGCTTCGGAAAGGTCGGCTTCGGAAAGGTCCACGCCGGAGAGGTTGGCCCTGACAAGCGTTGCACCCGACAGGTCCGCCGAGCGAAGGACTGCGTGTGACAGGTCCGCACCTGCCAGCCTGGCCCCGGACAGATCTACCCCGGAGAGGTTGGCGCAAACACCGCCGTCCTCACCGTCGAGCCACCTCCTGTGCCGGCGCAGGATCGAACTGAGTTCCTTATCGCTGATCTCCATCAGTTATTCCCCGTCTCCGTATTGAGTGCAAAGCTCACCACCGGACGGGTAAAACTATCATTCATTCCAGCCAGATACGGTGGGAGCCTTTTCCCTTCGGCCCGCGAATGTACTGTCCTACTGACTTCTCTTCCAGCCCTTCGCTATCAAACAGGCATCGACCTCGTCACAGACCCGGGTACCCTTCCGAGCGTACTCCTTCTCCGCTACCTGCTCGCAGTAAGCCTTGTCCCTGGCCCACTCCGCCTGGGTCATCCCGGGTTTTTCGTAGTGAACGACACAGCCGCCAAGGCCGGCCATCAAAATGATCGCCGGCACTATCCATTTCCTTTTTCCCTTCCGAAGACATGACATCATCCTATTTTCCTCCTTGTCTCTTATGCGATCATCAAGACGATGTTTCGGCTTCTTCCGCAACATTCCAATCTTCATTTTCCCGCAATGAACACCAATTTACAAGGAATAATATGATGGAAGGAATATTCCGGAGAATGCCCACCCGGGTCAGCGTCCGGGGATCTTCACGAACCCGGGCACGTCCGTGTTCTCCCCTCTCTCAGGGCATAGGGATCCCTGACGGGATCATGGCACCCATTATCCAGCAGTGCGTCCCGTCGCCGAACATGCTTAAGAGACGTGCGGCTCGGCGCGCCGCAGCCAGGCCTCCTTCCAGAAGAGGAAGCACGACGCATCGCAATTCCCATGCCTCGACCCGTCGCAGCAGACACCTTCTAGCAGGACCACGTTCCTCGCTTTCCTGAACCTTCCCGTCTGCTCCGATAGAACGCGGTTGACCCTTTTATACACCCGCGATCGCCTGCCGCAGTGCTGCCACTGTTCAGCCATGAAGTACAAACGGTCGCATCTCCCGTACCCGTCGAGGGTCTTCTCGATCTCCGCCCGCGACTTGATCTCCACAAGCTCCCCTGGATTGAGGCCCAGGACCCCGTCCAGAGGCGGGACCGATCTGTCCGCTGCCACCGTTGACGGGGCGGGAGGAAGCAGCCTCAAGCGCCTCAAGATCTTCCTGCATATGCGCGGGAGCACGCCCTTCGACATGAGCCATCTCATGGTATAATATGGTTTCAACACCACAGGCATCCTGTCGATCTCCACCCTGACACAGAGATTGCGATACCGTGAATCTGCGTGCATATGGACCCTCCGTGCAGGCCATGAAAACCACATCAACACACGTTTCCATAGGTTGACGGCATTCCGGCCCTGCCAGCTTTCCTGCGTGCCTTCGGCACTCCCTGGAATCATACCGGCGACGCTTGTCGAATTCGCCGGCCCCCATAATAAGAACATAGCGGCGCGCGAATATTTGTCAACCCGGCCGCCCCGGCAATGGCAGGATCGTCGCGGCCTTATGCGTGAAACAGGCTTCTGCTTCACGCGATTCCCCAACCCTTTCCGGGTTCACCTGAACGGGATCTGTATGGGGTCTTCGCAATGAGGCCGTATCAGCATCAAGCCTTCGAGACCGGGGGAATAGTATTTTTGACTGAACTCCTTTTCATCCTTCTCGGACGGGGGGTGTTCATTGTTCCAGCCGACGAGCCCGTACATCTTGTCGTCCCTGCAGACGATCACGGGATTGATCTCGAAAAAGCTGGCCACCTTCCCGGAATACTCGGGAATGAAGAAAAAGACCCAGGACCGGGATTCCCTGTCGGGATAGACCATGGCGCCCCATTTACGTTTCGTGCTGTAGACACCGTCGTTGAAAAAAGGCCTGCTCCTCAGCAGGTCCACCTTTGAAAGACCATGATCCAGGGCAAATTTGAGCACAAAATAGTACTCCGCTGACGCTGCTCCTCTCCTGATATATTCCTCGTCTCCGTGCAGGATCCCCGTCCTTCTGGCGAACAGGGTGCCGTCCTGCACTTCGCAAAGCACGCCCGCGACGCTCTTGTCTCCTTCCTCGATGACGAGGAGAAAGCCCCTGTTGAAGGAATCCTTCATCTGGCAATAAGGATCAAGATCCGCAAGGTCCTCAAATCTCTTTTGAATATGGGGCGCGTACATCTCATTGTAGAAGAGATCGAAATCCTTCGGGTCCTCTGAGACCCGGCATGAGAAGACCGGTTTCTTGTCCATTCTATTGGAGAACTGCCTCTTGTTGTGCTGGAACCGTTTCTTGATCTCACCCCAGCCGCCCGACATATCGATGAACGAACATATGAGCGTCTGGCTCTTGAAGTGTGCCGACCTCTGGAACTTCGGTTCATAGCTCAGGGGAAGCACGGCAACGCACATGTCGATCGAATTGGAATGGTCTCTCAGAACCCTCGGCAAAGAGGGCGTCCACATGCGCCACTTCCTGAGAACGGCAGGGCAGTCATCGTACATCCGGGGAAGCATATATCCCATGAGGTCCGTGTTCTCAACAAAAAGGCAACGGAATGTCTCGCCCCCGTTTCCCAGCCTGCCTTCGACGAGGGTGGCATGACTGATGTACCGGGACACTAACGGATAAAACTTGACCTTGACTTTGTCCATGAGGCCCATCGTTGTTTCCCCCCTGCCCGGAACCGGGCTGTTGCACCGACAAGAGACACGCGGTCAGGACCGCATGGCGCAATTCCCACTTAACATGAAATATAGCAGACCGGATTCGGGTGTCAACGATGGGTCCCCGCGGTCATCGCCCGCAAAGGACCGTCAATGCTATATCCGCGAGAAAGTCTCTGGCGGTGAACAGGTGGCCGGTATGATGCCACGAAATCGTTCGCGACAAACACAAGGCAGGATTGCGGGACCGCTGTTTGTATGGCAGGTCAGAAGAAAGAAGGAGCCGGCGATGTATCCCCGGCGCGCGGCGCCTTCAGGACCTTCGTGTCAGGTCCCGCTCCCCGAGCCGGCAGGTTTTGATTGTTTGAGACAGGCGTCCCGCATGATGTCCACGGGAACATCCCGGCCCAGCCATATCGCCAGGGCCTTCGCCCCCTGCTGGACCAGCATCTCCAGGCCGTCAACGATGACCGCTCCCCTGTCGCGGGCCTTG
>JAAYAK010000126.1 GCA_012719415.1 Syntrophorhabdus sp. | reverse complement strand
GCCAATAAGAGGTTGACATCACACGGTCTTTCTATTAGTATTGTAAAAAAATAAGGGGAGGTCGATATGTCCGTGAAGGTCGCGATCAACGGTTTTGGAAGGATCGGTAGACTTGTCCTCAGGGCCGGTTTCAACAGGAAGGATGTCGAATTCGTTGCCGTCAATGATCTTACGGATCCCAGAACGCTTGCCCATCTCCTGAAATATGACTCTGTCCACGGCATCATGAACTCCGACGTGAAGCACAAGGAAGACGCCATCATCATCGACGGCAAGGAGATCAGGGCATATGCCATGAAGGAACCTGAGTCCCTCCCCTGGAAGGATCTGGGGGTTGATGTCGTCCTGGAGAGCACGGGAAAGTTCACCGACCGGGCGGGCGCTGAAAGGCACCTCAAGGCGGGGGCGAAAAAGGTCGTCATATCGGCTCCCGCGAAGGGCCCCGATGTTACCTTCGTTCTCGGGGTCAACGAGGAAGTGTACGACAAGACGAAACACCACGTCATTTCCATGGGGTCCTGCACGACCAACTGCCTGGCCCCGATCGTGAAGATCCTTCAGAAAGAGTTCGGCATCGAGTACGGACTGATGACGACGATACACTCCTTCACCAACGATCAGGTCGTTCTCGACGAGCCCCACAAGGACCTTCGCAGGGCTAGGGCGGCGGCCATATCCATGATCCCCACGACTACGGGGGCGGCGAAGGCGATATCCGAGGTCATTCCGGAACTGAAGGGCAAGCTCGACGGACTGGCCATCAGGGTCCCGACACCCAATGTATCCCTCGTCGATTTCGTCGCCACGCTTTCCACCAAAACAACCAAGGAAGACATAAACAAAAAATTCAAGGAATATGCGGAAGGGCCCATGAAAGGGATCCTGGCCTGCTCGGAAGAGCCTCTCGTTTCCCGCGATTTCAATGGCAATAGCCATTCCTCCATCGTCGATATGGACAATACGACCGTCATAGGCGGGAACATGATAAAGGTGCTTTCCTGGTACGACAATGAATGGGGTTTCTCCAACCGCATGTTCGATCTGTTGTCGTTCGTTATGAAATAATAAGGAAACAGGAAGGGGTAACAAATGAATTCTATTGACAAAGTTGACATTGCTGGAAAGAGGGTGCTCATGCGCGTTGACTTCAATGTGCCCGTCGACGCGAACGGCAACATTACCGACACGACGAGGATCAGGGCCCACCTTCGCTCCATCCGCTACTGCATGGAGAAAGGCGCAAAGCTGGTCCTCATATCCCATATGGGCAGGCCGAAGGGTCAGAGGGTGGACAAACTGACGTTAAAGCCCTGCGCGGCCGCTCTTTCGGGCCTCCTCGGGAAAGAGGTCCCCTTCGTCGACGACTGCGTGGGCGAGAAGGCGGGAGGCGCGGTGGCTTCGATGAAACCCGGCGATGTCATCCTCCTCGAGAACCTTCGGTTTCACATCGGCGATGAGAAGAACGATCCCGCCTTTGCCGCGGAGCTCGCGAAACTGTGCGACGTCTACATAGACGATGCCTTTGCCGTCGCTCACAGGAAGGCCGCATCCAATTCGGCCATCACCCAGGCCGTGAAGGCATGCGCGGCAGGGTTCCTTCTGAAGGATGAGATCGATTATTTCAACAAGGCAATGAAGGACCCGGCCCGGCCGCTTGCGGCCATCATCGGCGGCGCGAAGGTCTCGGACAAGATCGGTGTCCTCGAAAACCTCGTCGATACCGTCAACATGCTCATAATCGGCGGCGGGATGGCCTTCACCTTTCTCAAGGCAAGGGGTCTTGAGATCGGCAGGTCCATCTGCGAGAACGATATGCTCGACAAGGCGAAGAGCATCATGGACAAGGCGGGGGCGAAGAACGTGAAGATCCTCCTGCCCGTCGACTGCGTCGTTGCCGACAAGGCGGAAGCGGGTGCCGCGACAAACATCGTTGCCGTCGAAAAGATACCACAGGATGCCCTCGGCCTCGATATCGGGCCGGAGACGGCGAAGATCTTCGGGAACGCCGTGAAAGAGGCGAAGACGATCGTCTGGAATGGTCCCATGGGCATGTTCGAACTCGATGCGTTCAGCAAGGGGACCTTTGGCCTGGCAAAGGACGTCGCCGACTCAGGCGCCCTGTCGATCATCGGCGGCGGCGATACCGATTCGGCTGTCCATAAGGCGGGTGTCAGCGACAGGATATCATACATATCCACCGGCGGCGGGGCGTTCCTCGAACTTCTCGAAGGCAAGACGATGCCGGCCGTAGAGGCCCTTGAATCCTGCGGAGGTTAAGATGGCAGCATGGATGGTGGCAGGGAATTGGAAGATGAACAATACGACGGGAGAGGCGGTGGCGCTCGCGAAGGAGATCGTCGCCGGCCTGCCCGATATCGCGGGGCGCGGCGAGGTTGTCCTTGCTCCGTCCTTCACGGTCTTGAAGAGCGTGCATGATGTCATAAGCGGCAGCGGCATCGCCCTCGCTTCCCAGAACATATTCTTCGAGGACAAAGGGGCCTATACGGGCGAGATATCGCCGGCGATGCTCAAGGACGCCGGCTGCACGTACGCCATTATCGGTCACTCGGAACGGAGGAAATATTTCCATGAGACCGACGAAGGCGTGAACCTCAAGGCGAAGAAATGCCTGGCAGTGGGATTGAAGCCCATTGTCTGCGTCGGCGAGACCGATGAAGAACGCGAGGCGGGCATCACCGAGTTCGTTGTGGGGATCCAGGTGAAGAAGGCCCTGGCGGGGATAACCGACATGGCAGACGTCACCATCGCCTATGAACCCGTGTGGGCGATAGGCACCGGAAAGAACGCGACGCCGGGCCAGGCGGAGGAAGTCCATGGATTTATTCGTAATATCCTGCGAGATCTTTACAAAGACGCTTGTTTGAACGTGCGGATACTCTATGGCGGTTCCGTCACGGCGGAGAATTTCGGGGAATTGATCGCCATGAAAAACATAAATGGTGCACTTGTCGGCGGTGCATCCTTGAAATCTGGAAGTTTTCTTGGTATAATAAGCCGCGCTTTGGAGAACGATCAATGACAATAGTAGTTGCCATCATACACGTGATAATAGCGATCGCCCTGATCCTCATCGTACTTTTGCAGACAGGAAGGGGATCGGACATGGGGGCTGCCTTCGGCGGCGGATCAAGCCAGACCCTTTTCGGCAGCTCCGGGTCTTCAGGTTTCATGACGAAACTGACAACGATAGCAGCGGTTGTTTTTATGTTGACAAGTCTTGTGCTTGCGTATACTTATAGTCATAAGGGAAGCAGCATAAGAAACGTGCCGGCGCAGAGCCAGCAACAGAACGCTCCGGCGCAAGGGACGAAATGACAAGAAATGCCGAAGTGGTGGAAGTGGCAGACACACCATCTTGAGGGGGTGGCGGGGAGACTCGTGCGGGTTCAAATCCCGCCTTCGGCATTATATAAGTTTTTTGACCGGCAGTTGACGCGTTATGCTTGAATGCATTTTATCACGGGAAATCCACGTCCGGGGGGGTGTTGATGGAACAAAGCGCAGTGCGGAAACCGAAAGGCGATCTCCATGTTTCCGTGGAGGAGCGTAACAGGGGACTCAAAGACCTCGATTTTTTTGCCGACCACACCCATCTTCAAGACCTCATTCAGTTCAATGCCCACAGAACAGCGTCCGACATGGGGCCACTGTATCTGCGGTGCGCCCTGACATCGCTGTCGTGTCCGCGGTGCGGCGCTGAAGTGAAACGGAGCTACCGGCTTCATCCTGTGGAGTGGCTCCTGAAGTTCGCAGGCCGCAAGGTCTTTTACTGCACCCGTTGCAGCTGGCGCGAGGTCGTTAAGATGGGTGAATGGGAATGGCAGACGATACTCACCGTTCTCGTTGCCTTTCTCATCATATGCGGCGCCTCGATCCACTGGATGCTCCGGTAGGGATGCCGGGGTATTCTGAGTTTACTTCCGTGTTCATTGCCGGAAGCGATCATTCCCTTCGAATTACCGGCCTCCTGCGATCCCCCATATCGTTTCATTTCCGAAGTCTTTCAATTTTTTGAAGAAAAAGCGAACATGATATGATAAAAAGAGACTTGGGTACGGGTCCGGTGACACAACAGGGGTTACAGCGGGTAGGTAGGTGACAAGACTCAGATCGCTAAAGCCAGGCGACTATCACTGTTTTCTCTATGAGAGCGAGTCGGAAGCGAACGCCTTCGCTCTGTCCTTTATCCGCCAGGGGCTGGATAAGAGAGAAAAGATCATCTACTTTGCCGCGGATCACAGCGCGGACGATCTTCTCGAGTCTCTGAGACAAAGCGGGATCGACGTGGATTCCGTCATGACGGCAGGTCAGCTCCAGGTGGAAAAGAGCGAGTCGGATTCGTGCGAGAAGCTGGCACGGGATATGGCCCTCATCGGTCCGGACCCTCTGCCCTCCGGGGACACACCGGATCCGGCGTACACCTCCCTGCGGATAGCCGTTGACGACACCGTCCGGCTGAACCAGGCCGGAGAGGAGAACCTTTGGGTTCCCGCCGCCATCGACCGCGTCGAGGCCATGGTCAGCGAAAAGTGCCTCATGGTCTTCATGTACGGCCTCGACCGGCTCTCACCGGGCGCCCTGTTCCGTGTCCTGGCAACCTATCCCACTCTCATCATCGGCGACGACATCTACGAGAACTTTCTCTTCCGTGACCCCATAATGTCCGGTCAGGAAGGGATGAAAACCCTCAAGGCGGAACACCTTCTGGATCTTTTGAAGGACCACAGGAAGTTGAGGGACGCCATAAAGAAGGGCGGTCTCGCGCTCCGTGCGAGCGAGGACAATTACCGGTCGATCTTCGAGTCCGCGGCGAACCTGATCGCCATAGTCGACAAGAAGGGGCAGATCGTCGATTGTAACGGAAAGATCAGGGAGGTTCTCGGTTATGAGAGAGAGGAGGTCATCGGGAGGTCGATAGCCGCCCTTTTTCATCCCGACCACCTCTATCGTGCCTTCGAGATACTCAAGGAGGTCGTGAAGAAAGGTTCTTCGTACAACAAGCAGTACCAGATGGTCAAGAAAGACGGGTCGACGGCGTATGTCAGCGTCAATTCCACGCCCCTCAAGAACGAGAGGGGCAAGATAGCGAGGGTGGTCTCCGTCGTCGAGGACATCACGGAGCGCAAAAGGGTCGAAGAGGCCCTGTTCGAGAGTGAAAGGAGGTTTCGCCAGCTCGTCGAGATCCTTCCCGACGCCATCCTCACCCTTGCCGACGGGCGGATCATATTCGCCAACAGCGCGGCATACAACCTCTTCGGGATCGGTCATCCGAGGGACCTCATAGGCCGGCTGATGGAGGATTTTCTGGATACCTCGGGGGCCGAGGCCGTGCGCGGGTGTTTAGAGGCCATACAGCAGAACGGAAAAACGGGCGGGTCCGCCAGGGTCACCGCCAGCCGGCCCGACGGTTCCATCGTGGTCATCGAATGGACCGGAATGGCCCTGAATCAAAGGGAAGGCGGCGGTATCCTTTTCATGGGCAGGGACGTGACCGAGAGAGAGGCCGCCGAAAGGCTCGTGCGCGAGTCGGAGGAGCGGTACAGGATAGCCGTCGAAAACTCGAACGATGGCGTGGCGATAGTTCGTGGAGAGGACTATATCTACGTGAACAGGAAACTGGCGGAGATGTTCGGGTATCGGAGCGCCGACGATGTCGTGGGGAAGAGCATATCCGTGACGATCCACCCTGATGACCGAAAACGCGTTCTTGCCATCAATCATAAGCGCCAGAAAGGCGAAAAGGTTCCCGACAGGTACGAGTTCAAGGGCATGCACCGGGACGGGTCCATCATCTACATCGAGGTTTCGGCGACGCCCGTCGTTTACATGGGCGAACCCGGCTCACTTGTCTATCTCCGAGACATCACGGGGCGCAAGGAGATGGAGGACAAACTCAGGATGATCACCAGGATCTTCCCTTAGGCCCTTCTCCTGCCTCACTCGTCCAGAAATGCCGAGACCGCCGCCGCGATCCTGTCGAATTCACATTGGAAGATGTAGTGCCCGCAACCGCTGTCAAGGACCAGCGTGCGTGCCCCTGAAAGATCTGCCAGTTCCAGCGCCGGGCCGGGATTCACCATGAGGTCCCGCTTCGAGACCACCGTTAGCACCCGGGGGACGGTCTTCCCGGCGGTGCCGGCGGACTTTTTCAGAACTGCGGTGACGTTGTGTCCTATCATTGCCTTCAACTGGGACGCGCGATCCCGGGGGTCCTGTCTCCCCATGTCTTTTGTGATCCTCTCGAGATGGGCAGGGAGCCCCTCGTGGCCCCTGACGGTGTCGATGAAGTGGCCGGGCGTGTTCGACATCATGGCGTCGATCCCTGCCACCACCGAGAGAGACCTGTCGTCCCAGCCTTTTCCATCACCGTTGGCTTCAAGCGCGGCAAGCTCCGTCCTGTAAAGGAGGAGATCGTAGGAGGTAGGCCCCGGTGTGCCCGTGATGGGGACCACTTTCCTGACGCGGTCGGGGCATGTCGCCATCCACTGGTATGCCTGCATGCCGCCCATGGAAATGCCGACCACGGCGTGAAGGCGCGGTATGCCAAGCTCTTCCGTGATCAGCCGCAGCTGGGCACGCACCATGTCGCCTGTTGTAAGGTCCGGGAATGACCGGCCCTTCTGCCCCGTGCTGTTGGAGGGCGACGAGGACACCCCGTTCCCGAAGGAGTCGATGGCAACAACGAAATATCGGGAACTGTCCACCACCTTTCCGGGGCCGATAAGGGCCGCCAGGTCTCCCGATGTTCCCATGAGCCACGTGGGGAAGACGACCGCATTCGACCGGGAGGCGTTGAGGACGCCAAACGTTCGGTAGCCGAGGCGGGCATCCCGGATCACGCCGCCCCCCTCGAGCCCCAGATCGCCGAGGTGGAAATACCTCTGCTCCGTTGCGGTAAGCCACAGGGGTATGAAGGCAAGAGCACCCGCGACGCACAGGGCCAATACCCGCGACATTCCTGGTTTCCTCATGTTTTCTCTCCTCCCTTGCCGCCCTTGACCTCACCGGACCTGTTCATTGTAAACGTTTTGCTCATCGTTTACAATTGGAGTATATGACCGGGAGGTGCCGTGATGAAAAGATATCTGCTTGTGCTGGGTCTTCTCGCTCTTCTCGGCGGATGGGGGTGCTCGGTGGTCACCTCCGGGCGGCCCATCGGGGATGCGCCTTTTCCCGTCGACCCCGGGGAATGGGAAGGAACATGGACGGCCGCCGATGGCGGCCCTGTCGTGGTAAGGGTGGAAGATGGCCGCAAGGGGCAGTTGAGGCTTTCCTGGATGGAGGGTGCCAGGGAGATGGCCCTGAAGACGGCCGACGTGATGCTCCTCAAGACCGGGGCGTGGCATTTCGCGAACCTGAGGGAAGAAACTGAGAGCGGGGCCCCCGTCTATCTCTTCGCGCGGGTGAAGAGAGAAAAGGGACTGCTTATCATCTGGCCCCCCAGACCGGAACGATTCGCCCGGCTCGTCAACGAAAAAGTCCTGCCTGGCACCGTCTCCAAGGAAAAGGTCCATCTCGGAGAACTCGGACCGGAACATATGAAGGTCATCGCCTCGGAAGACAGGGGAGTGCTCTTCGACTGGGAGAACCCTCTTGTCCTGATAAAAACAGGTAATAGGTGATGGGTTATAGGTAATGGGAAAAAAGAATCAGTGAGAACAGGCCAGGGGAAGGAGGTGTGTTGGACGGGTTTTCCCATAACCCATCACCTATGACCCATTACCTGTCTTCTTCGGCCGCGTCGAAGGTGTACTTGAGGCGGTTGTTTATCTCGCTCAAGAGGCCCTTTATGAACATCTCTTCGAGTATGGCGTCTATCTCGCCGGTTCCCGCCTTGTCGCGAAGGAGTGATTCGATGTGTTTCCTGAGGGTCCGCATTGTCCGGGGCCGCTTCTGCCCGTCGATCTTGTTCAGATTGTTGACGATGTAATTGGTGAAGTTCGATGAAGGAAGCTGTTTCTTGCTGTCGGACAGCTCGGCGGGATTGGCTATCCTTCGCGTTTTTATGCCCATCTCGTTCACGTACCTGATGAGAGAATCATATCCGCTGTCCTTCGAGAGTATGACGATCTCCACGTCCTTGTCCATTCTCTCGCTGAGCCTTCCCAGCTCGAAGGCGAGATGGAAATCGAGATTGTTCTTGCCGTCCCCGGCTATCTTCACCCATATCAGGCGGTCCCCGAAAGCCTGGGCCCTTTCGACAAGGGAAAAGGGGATCTTGTTCTGGGACTTGCCCACAAAAATGGCAATACTCGTGTTGGTAGTGTCGATGTTGTCGAAGTCGAACTTCTGAATGTTCTCGAAGTCGATGAGGATTATCCTTGTCGGTTTGGTTTCCATAAAGTAATGATAACTGTTTTCGGGGAATTACTCAAGAAGGAATAGGAGACAGGGGCAAGCAGAGGACGGCTGGGAATTTGATAGGACCAATAGGAGAGGATAGGACGAATAAGAGAATAGGACAGATAAGACGATATGACCTATAGGACAAATAGGACCCATAGGACGCTTAGGACCTATAGGACGGGTCGATTTTCTGCTTCGGGCGGGCAATTGCACCTCAACACGTCCTATTGGTCCTATCTGTCTTATAGGCCCCATAGGTCCTATTGGTCCTATCCATCCTATAGGTCCTATCGCCTCTACCTGCCTTGTTGAAAAAATGCCAGTTTACGGGTATTATAGTGCGTGTCTTTGCTGATAGCGGCCGGGCCGCCGATGAGAATCCAGGATGGGGGTCCCGGGACCGCGGGCTTCTCTATGTGTTGAGAGAGCAAAGACCGGAAACAGCGGAGGCCACTGAAGCCTTCCGGAGGACAGGGTTATTTGATGTTATGAAGCTCATAGACGACTACAACAGGGTTATCGACTACGTGCGCATTTCCGTCACCGACCGGTGCAATCTGCGCTGCAGGTATTGTGTCGACGGCGATTTTCCGTTCATCCCCCATACGGAGGTCCTTTCCTACGAGGAGATCATCCGTTTCGTCAGGATATGCGCCTCGCTGGGGGTCAGGAAGGTACGCCTGACCGGGGGTGAGCCGCTGACGAGAAAGGACTTGCCTCATCTCCTCAAGGAGATCGGGGCGATAGAGGGGATCACCGATATCAGTCTTACCACGAACGGCGTCCTTCTCGCGGACCATCTGGAAGAACTGAAGGAGGCGGGGCTGAAACGGATCAACATCAGCCTCGATACATTGAGAAAAGACAGGTTTGCCTGGATCACATGCATCGACGCCTTTGACAGGGTGATCGACGGCATCAAGAAGGCCTCCTATGCCGGACTGAACCCGATCAAGATAAATACGGTCATCATAAAGGACTTCAACGATGACGAGATACTCGATTTTGTCCGTATCGCGCGGAAGTGGGACCACGAGATCAGGTTCATCGAGTTCATGCCTTTTGGTGACATGTCGCTTTGGAAATCCACCGAGATCATAACGTCACGGGAGATAGAAGAGATCATCCGCCGGGAGTTCGAGCTTGTCCCCTCGCTGAGACCGGGCAAGGGCCCGGCGAAGGTCTTCGACATAGTGGGAGGATCGGGAAGGATCGGCTTTATCAGTCCCGTGTCCAGCCATATCTGCGCGGAATGCAACCGGATCCGGTTGACCTCGAGGGGCATGATACGTCCCTGTCTCTTTTCCGATGTGGAATACGACGTGAAGGCGCTCATGAGATCGGGCAAGAGCGACGAAGAGGTGAAGGAGTTCATTCGCGGCGTCGTAAAGGTGAAACCGGAAAGGAAGCTCGAAATGGGTGCGATACGGAAATGCCAGAGGAGCTTGAGGAATATAGGAGGATAGAAGACGGGTTATGGGTGATAGGTGACGGGTGATAGGAAAGACGAAAAAAAGAGATTGCCGCAGGTTTCAGGTTCCATGTTCCAGGGGAAAGGCAAAAGAATAGACGGGGGTTTGGTTTGGCGAAATTGAGTCATGTTGATAGTGACGGGAAGGCCCGGATGGTTGATGTGTCGGGGAAGAAGGAGACTGAGAGGGAGGCGGTGGCGTCGGGCAGGGTAACCATGGCTGCCGGGACCTACGCGCTCATACGCGGGGGGCAGGGACCCAAGGGAGACATATTCACCGTTGCCAAGATCGCGGGGATCATGGCGGCGAAGAAGACCCATGACCTGATACCTCTGTGTCACCCTCTCGCCATTACCCATGTCGACGTCGATTTCCGCTTCGACGATGCGGGTCACACCGTGGAGATCATCTCGACTGTCAGGACGAAGGGACAGACGGGCGTCGAAATGGAGGCCCTGACCTCAGCGACCGTCGCGGGTCTCACGATCTACGACATGTGCAAGGCTGTGGACAAGGGTATCGAGCTCGGGCCCTTCTATCTCCTCGAGAAGAGCGGGGGGAAAAGCGGCACATACAGGAGAAAGGCATCCTGAGAAGGTGAGCATGAAAGGAACGATCATCTCCGTCAATGTCAGTGAAGAGAAGGGCGAGAAGAAACACAACGTCGGGACCTGTCGTCTCCTTACGGGCAAAGGCCTCACGGGTGGTGTCTCGGTGGGAGATGAATTGGAGGTCATTGCATGAGCTATCGCGTACAGGTCATCACGGTGAGCGACAAAGGCTCCCGGGGAGAGCGTGTCGACACGAGCGGCCCGGCCATCAGGAACATCCTCGAGAAGGACTTTACCGTGGGTGACATTATTATCGTACCCGATGAGG
>JAAYAK010000125.1 GCA_012719415.1 Syntrophorhabdus sp. | reverse complement strand
TACCGGGAGAAGATGCTGAAGGAGGTATCGATAGACGAGAGGCGCGTCCACTTCATGGGGCTCGTCCCGTATGATACCCACCTCAAGACCCTTGAGGTGTCATCCGCCCACGTTTATCTCACTATCCCCTTCGTCCTCTCCTGGTCCATGATAGAGGCGATGGCGGCCGGGTGCGTCATCATCGGCTCGGCCACTGCACCCGTCAAGGAGATCATTGAGGACGGGCGTAACGGGCTCCTCGTCGACTTCTTCTCACCGAAGGAAATCGCGGACAGGGTGGACGAGGTGCTGGAGCATCCCGGGAGGATGGCACACCTGGGGGAAGCGGCACGGCGGGACATCGTCACGAACTATAACGTGAAAGACAGACTCGCCGAATACGAGAGACTGTGGCGGGGCCTGCTGACGTGATGTATCCGGTCTTGAGGTTGCAGGCCTCCTGTCTGCCCCACTCTTTGGGGACCTCAGCCCAAAGTATCAAAGTATCAGTTGATCGTCCTCACTGCAGAATAGACGCTCCTGGTTCCACTCGAACAGAAAACTGTGTGTATCGAGGGGCGACATATGCTGACCAGACATAGCATAACCCCAGTCTGGAGATGGTACGGAAACGGGTGAAGGACGTTGGAGAGGGCCGGGATAGAGATAACACGCGCCGAAGAGGTCTGTTGCAGACCTGGGATGTAGCACCGTCAATTATCGGCGGCTTGACTTTGCCTCTCCTCTGGGCTACAATGTAGCTCACGAGGAGGTTAGACAACCATGGCTGCCAACTCAGTCGTTCGCGCAAGAATTGACGAGCACCTGAAGGCCGAGGCGGAAACAGTGCTTGCTTCGATCGGTCTTACCGTTTCGGACGCTTTTCGGATGATGATCGTCCGCATCGTGAGGGAAAGGGCTCTGCCCTTTGAACCTCTCATACCCAACGAGACAACCATGGAGGCGATGAAAGCCGCCCGGAGTGGCGAGCTTGTGACTGCCGGCGCTCCTGAGAACCTCCTTGCGAAGCTCAATGCGGGAGATTAGATACACATCCCGCTTCAAGCGCGATTACAGACGTGAAAAATCAGGACGGCACGGCAAGACCCTTGACGCCGACCTTATGCACGTCGTCGACCTCCTCGCATCAGACATACCCCTGCCCATTCAGAGTGTCGATCACCCGTTGGTTGGCGAATGGGCCGATCACCGCGACTGTCACATCAGGCCCGATCTCATTCTGATCTACCGCAAACCTGACAATGAACACCTGGATCTGGTTCGCCTGGGCTCGCACAGCGAACTCGGTTTCTGATCAGATCCTGTCCCATTCCGACCGGATGCTCAGTTGCGTTTAGTTCAGAGCTCAGAGACTTCCAATCTCTTCCCCCTATTCCCCATCCCTCTCACTTCACCCTTTCGAACTTGACCTTCACTATCCTTCTGCCGTCTATGTCGACGACGGTGAAGCGGTGGCGGGCGTGGTGGATGATCTCACCGCCCTTGGCGAGGCCCTGGAGCTGGGTGGTTATGAAACCGCCTAAGGTCTCGTAATCGGGGGATTCGGGGAGGTCGAGGTTCAGGCGGTCGTTGAGGTCGCGGACGGAATAGGACGCGTCGATGAGGTAGGAGCCGTCCCGTTGGCGCTCGACCTTGTCGTCGACGTCGGTCTCGTCCATGATCTCGCCGAAGATCTCTTCCATGATGTCTTCGAGGGTGATGATGCCAACGGCCGAGCCGTACTCGTCGATGACGACCGCCAGGTGGCGGCGCGTGCGCTGCATCTGCTTGAGCAGGACGCTGACCTCCATGGTGGCAGGGACGAAGAAGGGGCGCTTCAGGATCTTCTCCAGCTCGAAGGGCTCCTGGGTCCTCCAGATGTGCCGTGTTATGTCCTTCTGGTAGACAAAACCGATGACGTTGTCGAAGTTGTCCCGGTACACGGGGTAGCGGGAGAACTCATTGCCTATGATGTAGTTCATGATGTTCTCCCTGCTGTCGTCGACATCGATGGCGTACACGTTGGGGCGCGGCACCATGACCTCCCTCACGGAGCGGTCGCTGAAGTGAAAGACCCTGTTGATCAGCTCCTCCTCGGTCTTGTCGAAGACGCCCTTTCGCCTCCCCTCTTCCAGGAGGATCTTGATCTCCGCCTCGCCGATATGGTCCTCCCCCTTGCTGAGGTTCAGGGTCTTGACGAGGAAGAGCGTCGTGACGGAAAGGAAGTTGACGAATATGGAAAAGACCCGCGACACCAGGTTGAAGAAGGGCAGGACGGCGAGGGCCGCCCTCTCCTTGTAGCTGAGGCCCAGGTACTTCGGGACCAGTTCTCCGAAGACGATGAAGAGATAGGTGAGGATACAGACGACGATCGCCACCGCGATGGATTCCGCGAAAGGCTTGAGAAACTCCACCCTGGCGATGACGGGCATTATGTGCTTCACAGCCATGAGGCCGCCGACCGCGGAGGCCAGGGTGCCGAAGAGGGTGATGCCGATCTGGACCGTCGAAAGGAAGCGCTCCGGGTTCTCCTTGAGACTGAGGAGCATCTCCGTCTTCCGGTCCTTCCTCTTCCTGAGGAGTTCCTTTATCTTGCTCTTGCGCGAGGCGACGATGGCCGTCTCGGCGGCTGAGAAAAGCCCGTTCAGAATAAGCAACACAATGATGATTATTACGCCGGTCAGCGGATCGTCCATCAATCTCTTATGTGCTCCCTCACCTGGTGCATGAACGCCTCCAGCCTTGTCAGGATGTTCGTTATGCCCTGGCCGTCGTAGGCGATGTTGATGACCGGTATGTCATGGTTCTGCTGGATGAGCCGCATGATGGCGCTCGACACGGTACCGGGCATACAGGTGAAGGGCATGGCGTTGATGATCCCCGCGACCCCCTTGCGGGCGAAATCGACGCTCTTCCCGACGGTGAGGACGGCCTCTCCCTCGAAGCTGTCGTGGATGTAGGGGCTCGCCTTTTCCAGGATGTCCTTTATCTTCGGCTCGGGCCCATACTTGATGAAGGGCACGAAGATGTCTTCCATCAGGTGCTCGTCCTTGCTCTGGATGTACTCGGTTATGACGAAACCGAGGACTCCGAGGAGGGTATCTCTTTTCCTGCTCTTCCTCTTGCCCGTGTAGTTGACGTAGGATATCCATTCGCACACGGGCGCGAGCCACACCACGCCTCCCAGGTCCTCGACCGCCCGTATGAGCTGGGAGTTGCTGAACTTGTTGGACCGTATGTAGATCTCGCCCACGAGGCCTATCGTCGGCCTCTTCTCCTGGCGGCGCTCTATGGCCCTGAACCTCCCGAGGACGTCCTTGAGCACAACATCGATGTCCTTCGCGCCCGTCTCGATGCACCGGCAAACCGCGGCAAGCGCCTCCGCGTAGACCGCATCCGTCGTTCCCGGCACTTTTTCATAGGGGCGTGTCTCGTGAAGGATCTTCGTCAGGAGGTCCACCGCCACAACGGCCCGCCAGCCGAGACGGGTGAACCTGCCCCCGACTATGTTGAATTCCTTGTAGAACCGGTGGTCCTGGTTGGGGGCGTAGATGGGAACACCGGCGAAACCGGCCTCGTCGAGGACCATCCTGTGGAAACGGTTGTACTGGCCGAACCGGCACGGGCCTTCTCCGGAAGGCATGAAAAAGGCACTCCGCTCAGGGTCGAAGCCCTCAGCGTGGACCGTCCTCAGCATATCGCCCGTTGTCAGGATGCAGGGGTAGCACTCCTTCCCCGAGGTATACCTGCGCCCCAACAGCACCGTCTCTTCCGTAGATTCCTTCATGACCTCCGCGTCCACTCCGCAGGAACGGAAAGCGGCGGCAAGGGCATGGGAATGATCCGACATGTAGGGCACGTAGATCCTCCTTCGCCGGCCGTCCATCTCGAAGGCTGTCGTCCTGCGCTCGACGACCCCGTCGTCGAAGCGGGCGTTGGTGATGCTGTCGAGGAACGCCTCGAGCCTCGTGACTATCCCCGCGTCGGCGCTGTGCTCGTCTATCTCGAGGGACAGGTAAGGCTTGTTGCCCATGATCCTTTTGAAGAAGTGGGATATGAAGGAGTCGGGACCACAGCCAAAGCTGGTCACATATACGGCATAGAGATTCCTGCTGCTCTTCACCGCCCGGGCCGCCTTCAGTATCTTCTGCCCGTAGCCCCAGTACATGTGCTCCAGATCGACGGTGTCCTCGATCATGTCGTTCACGGGCAGCATGTCCATGGGTATCGCCGGAACGCCCAGGTTCATCAGTTTCTTGTGGATGTTGAGGTTCGCTCCCGGGTCGGCACTGTTGTATGGCCTGCCGACGATGACCATGACCTTGTCGTCCTCACGCAACTCGTCGAGAAAGGCCCGGCCCATTTCCGTGAGGCGCCGGTAGAAGGAATCCTGGACGTGACGCGCCGCCTCGAAGGCCTTCTTCACGCTCCTTTTCGACTTGCCGAAGGGTTTGAAGTGCTCCACGAGGTTGGCGAGAACGGCCTCGTCGCCCTCCCCGAACCGGATGATGGGCGTCAGCACCCGGGCCTGCCTGCCATCGAAATCGATGGACCCCTTGATTGTGTACGGGAGAGACTGAGCGTAGGGACAGGCGAAGGAGTTTCTCGCGTGCTTCGAAGGCTTGCCGAGACTGATGACGCTGGGGATGAAGATGTTGTCGATCCCCTTCTGAAGAAGGTTCATCACGTGACCGTGGGCGAGCTTTATGGGAAAGCAGCTCTCCACGATGATATTCTCCACGCCGTCCCTCACGGTCTTCTTGTTCGTCACGTCGGAGACGACGACATGGAACCCCAGTTCCGTCAGAAAGCTCTTCCAGAACGGCAGAAGCTCGTGCATGTGAAGCACTTTCGGTATGCCTATCGTCGGATTTCCGGCCTCCCTGTCGTAGATCTCGTTGAGGATCTCCTCCCGCATCGAAAAGAGGTCCGCCATCTCCTTCTTCTCACCCCTGCGTACGACATCGTACTTCTCGCACCTGCTGCCGTAGTAGAGGGGCGTCTCGTTCTCGACGATGACCTTGCGTATCTCGCAGAGGTTCTCGCACCCCTTGCATTCGAAGGTCTCGACGGTGTAGGACCTCTTGCTGAGGTCAAACCCCTTGAATCCGCTCTTCTCCCAGGTCTTCTCCTTCATTGCCAGGATGGCAACACCGATGGCGCCCGTCACGTCGTGATGGGGAGGAACCGTTATCGGCATGCCCAGCACCTTTTCGAAGGCCGCGACGACGCCCTTGTTGAAGGCCGTGCCGCCCTGGAAGAATATCCGCCTGCCCACCCTCCTGTCGACGACGACCTTGTTGAGGTAGTTCTGGACGATGGAATAGGCAAGCCCCGAGACGATGTCTTCCCTGGCGGCGCCGCGCTGCTGCTGGTGAATGACGTCGGACTCGATGAAGACCGTGCACCGCTCCCCCATCTTCACCGGCTTTTTCGACGTGAGGGCCAGGGCGCCGAACTCCTCTTTGATGGAGATGTCGAGCCTCTCCGCCTGCTCTTCCAGGAAGGAGCCCGTGCCCGCCGCGCAGGCCTTGTTCATCTCAAAGTCGACTATCACGCCGTTGTCGATGCTGATGTACTTGGAGTCCTGGCCGCCTATCTCGAAAATGGTGTCCACTCCGGGGTCGATGGCTATCGCCGCCTGCGCCTGGGCGGTGATCTCGTTGCGGACAATGTCGGCGCCGATGAAATCGGCCGTCAGGTAACGGCCCGACCCTGTGGTGCCGGAGCCGACGATCTCCACCATGTCGCCGACCTCATCGCCTATCTCGGCAAGGCCCCTCTTGACCGCTTCGAGCGGCCGGCCCTCCGTCATGAGGTATCTCTTGGCGAGGACATTCCTTTCCTCGTCGATGAGGACGAGGTTCGTGCTGATGGATCCCACGTCCACGCCCAGATATACCTTCGTCTTTCCCGTCACGGGCTTCATGTCGTAGGCCACGTTCATGTTCGCGGCCGAGAGGGAGAGCGGCTCGTGGGTGGCCTCCTGCCTTTCCTCATCGAGATAGGCGATGAGCCTGTCAAGACCGGCAAAGGAGACCTTGAGGGACGGGTCTTCAAGGACGGCGTACACAGCACCCGCGGCGCCGATGGAGGTATAGTTCCCGGGAACGAAGAAGGTGTCCTCCGTCAGTTCGAAGACCTCTTTCAAGGCGGTCCTCATCCCGGCGTTCGCCGCCACGCCGCCGATGAACGCGACAGGCGTCTTCACGTCCTTGCCCTTGGCGATATTGCCCTTGAAATTGCGTGCCAGCGCGTAGCAGAGTCCCGCGACTATCTCGTAATCGGGTGTCGCTATCTGTTGGAGATGGATCATGTCCGATTTCGCGAAGACGGTGCACCGCCCGGCTATGCGGGGAATGTTCTTCGCCTTCAAGGCCACGTCGCTGAATTCCTCTATGGTGAACCTTAGCCGCGACGCCTGCTGGTCGAGGAAAGCCCCCGTCCCGGCGGCGCAGAGCGCGTTCATGGAAAAATCTTTGACGCGCAAGGGGACTCCCTTTCGCCCGGATGGCTCGAAAACGATCAGCTTTGAATCCTCTCCGCCGATGTCGATGACGCTTCCCGTTAAGGGGTACAGCTTGCCCATGGCCCGTGAAATGGCGACGATCTCGTTGACGAAAGCAGCCCCCACGAGGGAGGCGAAGACCTTCGCTCCGGTCCCCGTGGTCGCGATGAACTCCACTTCGTATGCTCCGGCCGCCTCCTCGATGGCCTCCTTCGCAGCGACAAAGGGTTTCCCCTTGTGACGGATATACTGCGACCTGACGATCTTTCCGTTCTCGTTGACAACTGCCACGTTAACGCTAACCGAACCGATATCTATTCCCAGCCTGTACATATCGCTTTCCCCCAAGTGGCCAACACAACTGGATTTTATGGGAATGTTGTGATAAGTATAATACAAAAAACCTTTTGCCAACAATAAAATGTTTATGGACGGGCGTTGGCGGGTTTTTCGGCATCCACGAGGCCGCTTTTTCACCATGCAGGCACGAGCGCATATAGTCGTACACGGAATAGTGCAGGGCGTCTTCTTTCGGTACAGCACCCAACGTGAGGCAGAGGGCCTCGGGCTGACGGGCTGGGTCAGGAACCTCCCCGACGGCGGCGTGGAAATAGTCTGCGAAGGTGAGAAAGACGCCGTCGAGAAGCTGGTTGCGTGGTCCCGCAGCGGCCCCCGGGGGGCCTTCGTCGAGACGGCCGACGTCTCCTGGGAAGATCATATCGGCAGGTTCCTTACGTTTGAGATCAGATACTGAGAAACATCATTACTATCCCCTCTTCCTCGACGTGACGGGGAAGGAGTGTCTTGTCGTGGGGGGCGGGACCGTCGCGGAGCGCAAGGCCTTGATGCTCCTTAAGTTCAACGCCTCGGTGACCGTCGTCAGCCCAAAGGTGACGAAAAAGCTGTCGGACCTCGCCGGCAGGGGTGTGCTGCGCCTCCTTTCGCGGAGGTACCGCACGGGTGACCTCGACAACGCTGCGATGGTTTTCGCCTGCACCGACGACAGGGACACGAACGGTGTCGTACGCGAGGATGCTGCGAAAAAGGGCGTTCTCATCAATGTCGTCGACAAACCAAAGGAGTGCGATTTCATCGTCCCTTCCATCATCAGAAAGGGGGACGTCACGATAGCCATATCCACGTCGGGGGTCCTCCCCATGGCATCGAAGAAGATACGCCAGACCATCGAAAAGACGGTGACGAAGGATTACGTCGCCTACACGCGCATCATCGGCGCCCTAAGACGGCATCTCATCGACACCGTCCCCGACCCCTCAAGGCGCAAAGCCATTATGAAGAGCATAGCCTCCATGGAGGTGGGCGACGTCGTCAGGCGCGGCCTCACGGGTATGAAGAAGACCCTCGGCGAAGAGCTCTCATGAACGTTTACCTCTATAACACAGCCCTCGGGCTCTACCTCGCATCCACCCTCGTCTATGCCGTGAGCCTCGCTTCGAACAGGCCGCGCTTCGAAAGGCCGGGGTATTACCTTCTTGCCGCCGCCTTCGTGGTCCACTTCGCCTCCACCGTGGCGCGCTTCTTCGAGGCCGGCTATACCCCCATCACGAACATCTACGAATCCCTTTCCTTCCTGGCACTGTGCATCGCCGGTTTCTTCATATACATACGGAAGACCTATCGCGTGGAGATGGTGGGGAGTATCATCGCGCCTCTTGTCTCTCTTGTCGTCATCATGTCGCTCGGCTTCCCGAGCGAGATACGGCCCCTCATCCCGGCGTTGAGGAGCGCCTGGCTTCCCGTCCATACCGTCCTTTCATTCCTGGGCAACGGGATATTCGTCGTCGGCTTCTTCATATCCATCCTCTATCTCCTCATAGAGAAGGAGATCAAGCGAAAGAGGTCCTTCCTCTTTTCCGACAGGTTCCCCTCCCTCGAGACCCTGGACAGGATCAACTACCGGTGCATGTCCCTGGGCTTTCCCTTCCTCACCGCGGGGATAATAACGGGCTCCATCTGGGCCGGTTTTGCCTGGGGTTCCTACTGGAGGTGGGACCCCAAGGAAACATGGTCGCTCATCACGTGGATAGTGTACGCCATCCTCTTTCATAACAGGCTCGCTCTCGGGTGGCGGGGAAGAAGGACGGCCTACATGATGATCATCGGTTTCCTTCTTGTCCTTTTCACGTTCCTTGGGGTCAACTTCCTCCTCAAGAGCCTGCACGCGTACGTGTGACCATGAAGAAACAGGCGATCGGCATACTCGGGCTCAACCACAACACGGCACCCCTCAACGTGCGGGAAAAACTCTACATCAAGGAAGGATCCATACCCGCCCTCCTGAGGATGCTCCGCGAAGAAGGCGTTCCGGAATCGGTCATCGTCTCCACCTGCAACAGGACGGAGATCTATTTCTCCGGCGAGGACTCTGAGGAGATGATGGAAAAGGTCCGTCGTGTCCTTTCCCGGGCCTTCACGGCACCCGATGACTGGTTCACCGCCTACACGTACGGCCTCTCCGGAGAAGAGGCCTTTCGCCATCTTTTCCTCGTCGCGTCGGGCCTCGACTCCATGGTCATCGGTGAGCCGGAGATACTGGGCCAGGTGAAGGACGCGTACCGCATTGCCGCCTCGGAGAGATCGACAGGTTTCTTTCTCAACAAAACCTTCCACAAGACCTTCAATGTCGCCAAGCGCATACGAACGGAGACGCGGATCGGATACAATCCCCTGTCCATCAGCTCCATGGCCGTGGAACTCGCGAAGCGCATATTCGGGACCCTCGACAAAAAAAGGATACTTGTCATCGGCGCCGGAGAGATGTGCGAGGTGGCCCTGAAATACTTTCAGAAACAGGGGGTCTCCGACATCCTCATCACCAACAGGACCTATGGCAAGGCGCAAAAACTGGCCGGGGAGATAATCGGCAAGGCCAGACCCTTCGAGACGCTCTTCGACCTTATCGTCGATGTCGACATGGTCCTTGCCTCCACGGGGTCCGAGGAACCCCTCATCGACCCCGCAAGGCTCCAGGCGGTGATGAAGAAGAGGAAGAACAGGCCCATATTCTTCATCGATATCGCCGTCCCCCGCGACGTCGACCCTGCCGTCAATGACATGGACAACGTCTATCTCTACGACATAGACGACCTCAAGGATCTCTCCCAGAAGCACCTCTCCGACAGGGTCCGTGAGTCCGAAAAGGCGCAGGTCATCATAGATGACGAGGCAGCACGGTTCTCCGAGTGGCTCAGGAAGGTCGACGTCAATCCTCTCATCAGCCACATCATGGCCCGGGCCGAGGAGATACGGTCGAAGGAGATGAAAAGGGCCCTTGGCAGGATGGGGGTCAGTGATGACGAGACGGTGAACAATATCGACACCATGACGAGGGCGCTCATGAACAAGCTCGTCCACCCTTACCTGGCGCTCCTCAAGGAGAACGGAGACCCTGCCGTGTTCGACACGCTGAAAAAGCTCTTTCAATTCGAGGACAACGATGAAGAAGACATGGATAGTGGGGACAAGGGGCTCTAAACTTGCCCTCAGGCAGACACAGATAGTGGTGGATGCGCTGAGGGAGGCCAACCCCGGCCACGAATTTTCGATACGGACCATCAGAACGACGGGTGACACCATCTGGGACAAGCCCCTCGCCGAGATCGGGGGCAAGGGCCTTTTCGTCAAAGAGATAGAGGAGGAACTCGTCCGCGGAGGCATCGACATTGCCGTCCACAGCATGAAGGACCTCCCCGCCGAGCTTGCCGGAGACCTTGTCGTCGGCGCCGTCATGGTCCGTGAGGACCCGAGGGACGCCTTCGTCTCGACCCGGCTTAAGAGCATACGCGAGCTTCACAGCGGTAGCCGCGTGGGGACGGGGAGCACGCGCCGGAAGGCCCAGCTCATGAGATACCGTGAGGGTGTGGATGTCGTCCCCTTGAGGGGAAACGTTGACACCCGAATGCGGAAGCTGACGGCGGAAAACCTCGACGGCATCATCCTTGCGGCCGCCGGGATACGGCGCCTGGGGCTCGAAAAGGTCATAACGGAGATGATCCCGGCGGACATCATGGTGCCCACGGCGGGCCAGGGGGCCATCGGCATCGAGATCCGCCGGGGCGATGAGGCAACCGGACTCCTCGGGGCGATCGATCATGACAGGACGCACCGGGAGGTAGCCATCGAGAGGGCCGTTCAGGCGGCGGTCGGAGGGGGGTGCAGCATCCCTCTCGGGATCCACGCGCGGATCGAAGACGACGGGATCGACCTCTCCCTCTCCCTGGGGAACGAGGAAGGGGTCATCCTCGTCCACGAAAAGCTCTCCGGGAAACCCGGCGGAGAACAGGCTCTCATCGAAAAAGCCTCACGTATACTGCTCAAACATATGGATACAGGTTATGGGTTATAGGTGATGGGTGATGGGTGATGGTGAAATTATAAATGCCTCCGACCGAAGTGCGGAGGCATTTATAAAAAATAGCTCGAATCTGATTAGATCGCGTCCTTGAGCGCTTTTCCTGCCGTAAATTTCGGAACTTTTCTTGAGGGGATCTTGATCTCTTTGCCGGTCCTGGGGTTTCTTCCCTTGCGGGCCTTCCTCTTGGAAACGGAAAAGGTGCCAAAACCAACAAGCGTTACGCGTTCGTCTTTCTTCAGTGCTGCCTTCACTCCATCGAGAAAAGCTTCCAAGGCCTTGCCGGCAGCGGCTTTTGATATCTTGGAACCTGCTGCCATTTTACTAATCAATTCTGCCTTTGTCATACATACCCCTCCTTTAGATTATTGTTTGACGCTGGTTTCCGAAGGTACCACCGTCTAGATAGTTTATACTCCCCTATTTACAAAATATGCAAGAAATTTTTTTTGAATTTGTGAAAAAACTTTCACATTCCGATTTCCGGCGTAATCCCCCTATTTACGCCCTTCCGTAGTCATCCTCCAGCCTTTCGATATCGTCCTCTCCGAAATAGTCTCCCGTTTGAACCTCGATGAAGACGAGATCGTCGGTCCCCGTGTTGTTCACCCTGTGCAGGAGTGCCCTGGGGATGTCGACGGAACCGTTCCTGGCAACGGGTATCTCCCTTCGGTCTATTGTGACAAGGGCGTCCCCGGCCACCACGAACCAGTGCTCATCCCTGTGCTTGTGCCTCTGCAGGCTCAAACGGCACCCCGGGTACACGACTATCCTCTTCACCTTGCAATCAGGCAGATCGGCCAGGACCTCATAATAGCCCCAGGGACGATAGTCTCTCGCCTTTCCCTCGTCCCCCGCCGGATGGATGGCATGAAACCCTTCACTTTTCCCATCACCCATGATCAATCCCCCGGAACATTCGGCGTGGGGCCTCATCCCAGACCGAGACCCCTTATTGCTACGATATCACACATGAATTATGGAGGCAACGGGGAGGGCTATTTTTTTGGGTCGTCCGTCACGGATTTGGAGACGATGATCTCTATCCTGCGGTTGCGTGAGCGGTTCTCGGCGGTGTCGTTGGGGGCCACCGGGTGGTACTCGGCATAGCCC
>JAAYAK010000124.1 GCA_012719415.1 Syntrophorhabdus sp. | reverse complement strand
CCGTTGCAGGCCGCCACGAGCCAGTTGGCCTCAGGCAGGGAACGCAGCCTGTTCCACTTGGCGTAGACCGGATTGTCTTCGATGTGGTGGGCGAGATAGGCAAGGCGATCGATCTCGTTCCATTCGCCGAGGTCGAGGAAACCGGGGCTCATGGAGACGACCGTCGGGGCGAGGACGGTGTCGGCGAAGGCCGAGACCGCCTCGAGAAGCTCGATGCTCGCGGGGGAGCTGTCGAAGGCCATGTCGATGAGGACAAGCTCCGGCGGGTCCGTCGCGAGCTCCGCGGCAAGCGCGTCGAGGGCCTCGGCGAGTGTCTCGCGGGAGGTGCTGACGAGGGAAAGACGAGTGTCCTTGGCGGCTCCGGCCGGCCCCTCTTTGGCGAGGAACTCGATGCCGCGCCAGGCAGCCTCGAAGGTCCGGAAATCCGCGTCGGAGAAGACGGCCCTCATGATCGCCGCGAGGATGCCGTCGATCGCAGCAGCCCAGGCCATCGGGCCCTCCTGCCGCGCCGGTTCCGAGGCAGCGGCGCCTGCGCCCGTCGCTACCATGGAGAGAATGTCGTCGACGCGGTTTCGCTCGTGCGCCTTCGGCGCGTCCGCCGGGACGGAAAGCTTGACGAGGATGCCGGGCCACCGCGAGCGCACCTCGTCGGCAAGCTGAAAGGGGGACATCCCCCCGGAGGCATTCTTCCTGACAAAGGCGCGGGCGTCGCTCAAGTCCCTGACGTAGGGCACCGTCGTCAACATCCCGTCGGGCGTAAGGTCCTTTAACCTCTCGGGACTTATCGTCACACCGCCCTCGGGACATATCTCCTTCGGAAGGGACACCCACAGCGCGGGATGAAGAAGGGAAAGGGCGTCATTGGGTGTGTCGACGGAGACCATTTTTGCGTGGTATCCGTCCCGCGGAACGGGGGAAAAGGCTCCTATAGCGAGTATGGTGAAAGGTTTGAAAGGTATGTCCATCGGGCCTCCCTTTTCCCGGAGCTATTCCTCGAACGTGAACGTGAAGGTGCCGTCATCCTGCACATCGAGGTTTACCGCCGCCGGCATGCCCCCTTCGGTCATATGGGTGAGTATCGTCTGGGAGAGCCTTGGCAGGATGTTGCCGCCGATGATGTACTCGATGTTGCGCGCCCCCGTTTCCACCTCGGTGCACCGCGCGGTGATCTGGTCCGCCACGGCGGGGGTGTAGGTGAGGCGCATCTTGTTGTTCATCATCAGCATGTCGGCAACCTTGCGGAGCTTGAGCTCGACGATCATCCGCATCGCCTCGCTGCCGAGGTCGAAGTAGGGGACTATGGTCATCCTGGCGAGGAGCGCCGGCTTGAAATGGGCCGAAAGGATGGGCCGGATGGCCCCGGTAAGCACCTCGGCGGAGAGGGTCTCCTCCCCGGAGCTCATCTCATGGATCACGTCGGAGGCGAGATTGCTTGTCAATATAATAATGGTATTGCGGAAGCTGATCTCCTTGCCCTCGCCATCGGTGAGCATGCCTTTGTCGAAGACCTGGTAGAAAAGGTTCATGACGTCCGTGTGGGCCTTCTCCACCTCGTCGAGGAGAACGACGCTGTATGGTTTCTGACGCACCGCCTCGGTGAGCATCCCGCCTTCGCCATAGCCGACGTAGCCGGGAGGGGAGCCGATGAGGCGGCTCACGGTATGGCTCTCCTGGAATTCGCTCATGTTGATGGTGACCACGTTGCGCTCGCTGCCGAAGAGGAGGTCGGCAAGGACGAGACCGGTCTCCGTCTTGCCCGTGCCGCTGGGACCGACGAAGAGGAAGACGCCCATGGGTTGATTGGGGTTCTTGATGCCCGCCTTCGAGGCGCGTATGGATTCCGCCAGGGTGGATATGGCCGCGTTCTGGCCCTTTATCCTCTCCTTCAGGCGGTCTTCGAGGTCGATGATGTTCTTTGCCTCGTCCTTGAGCACCTTGCCGAGAGGTATGCCCGTCCAGTCGGAGACGACCTGCGCCACCACATCGGGGTCCACCTCGACCTGGATCATCGGCGTGGAGCCCTGTATCTCCTTGAGCGCCTGCGTGGCCCCATCGAGTTCCTTCTCGAGCTCGTCGCGTTCGGCGCCGCCGTTCCCCTGGGCGGCTGCGCTGAGCTTCTGACGTGCTTCGACCACCTTTGCGGCGGCCTCCTTCTCCTTAAGCCACAGGGCCTTGAGGTCCTCCGCCGCCTTCTGGAGGCTTTCCTTCTTCGCAACCTCACCCGCATACGCCTCTTCGTCGATGGCCACCCTGTTCTCCCTGTCCCGGTCGAGGGCGCCGATGACGCGATCGCAGGCCTCGATGGACCTCTCCAGGTCTTCAAGGCGGGCGGGTTTCGCGGTGAGATTGATCTTCACCCGGGCGCAGCTCGTGTCGAGGAGGTCGATGGCCTTGTCGGGCAGGAACCTTCCCGTGATGTAGCGGTCGGAGAGCTCCGCCGCAGCGACGGCGGCATCGTCCCTGACGATGACCTTGTGGGCCTTCTCGTAGTTCGCCTTGAGGCCCCTGACCATGAGGGCCGTCGCCTCGACGGTGGGCTCGTCGAGCTTGACCGCCTGGAAGCGGCGTGCCAGCGCGGGGTCCTTTTCGAAATACTTTTTGTATTCCGTCCATGTGGTGGCGGCGATGGTGCGCAGTTCCCCGCGTGCCAGAGCCGGCTTCAGGAGGTTCGCCGCGTCGGAGCCCCCGGCGGAGCCGCCGGCCCCGATGAGGGTGTGGGCCTCGTCTATGAAGAGGATGATGGGTTTCTCCGAGGCCTTTATGTCTGTGATGACGCCCCTCAAGCGGTTCTCGAACTCGCCTTTGACCCCGGCGCCTGCTTCGAGAAGGCCCATGTCAAGACAGAGAAGGGTGACGTTCCTGAGCATGTCCGGGACATCGCCCTGGCTGATCCTCAGCGCCATGCCTTCCACGACGGCGGTCTTGCCGACACCGGGCTCACCGACGCAGATGGGGTTGTTCTTCCTGCGGCGTCCCAGGATGTCGATCATCTGGCGTATCTCGGAATCCCTGCCGAAGACGGGGTCGATCTCGCCCCGTGCGGCTTTTTCGGTAAAATCGGTGCAAAAGCGGTCGAGGAAGGTCCCGCCCTGGGGGCCGCCTTCCGCCGCCCCGCCGCCTGCCTCTTTTGCCTGGGTCCTGTCCATTTCCACGGAACCCTTCGTTACATTCCAGAAATCGCCCGCGAGGGCGTCGCGGCTGATGGACTTGATAAGGTCGGCATAGCGGCCGGAGGCGAAGAAGGTCGGCTTCGAGAGAAAGGCGAGGAGAATGGCCCCGGAGCGGACCTTTCTTTCCTCGAGGTCGATGGAGGATATGAGCCAGGCGTCCTGGATGAGCTCGAGGAGAAGGGGCGAGAAGACCGGCTTGCCCGCGTTGCCCGTCCTGAATTCTTCGAGTGTCGCCTCAACGGCCCTCAAGACCTTCGCCGTGTCGGCGCCGAGGCGCGAAAAGGCGAGCGGCCAGTCGCTCACGGGGTTGTCGAAGAGCTTCGCGATGAGGTGCTCTATCGTTATCTCGTAGTGGGTCCGCGAGACACAGAGCCCGGCCGCCGATTGCATGGCGGCGGCACTGTAATCGTTAAGTCTCATGAGGAGCGATTTGATGTCTACTGTCAGCATGGTCCCGATCTCCTTTTTTTAAGGTGCCTTTTGAAGCCTGACGCGGTTCTCCGTGTATCCTTTGTCGCTTGCGAGCCACGTGTTCCAGCCCAGGCGTGAACACTCTTCCTCTCCCAGGCTGACGGGGCGTATGTCCGACGGCAGGACCGCTATCTCCAGGTCCCAGTCGAGGGGCTGGTCGAGATAGAAATGTGCTAGCTTTCCTATGAAACCGAAGGAATGCCCTTCGGGGAGAAGCTTCTGAAAGGACTCTCCCGAAAGAGGTCCCGCGTGGATCCTGAATTTCCCCGTGCAGTCGAGAACGAAGGCGCCCAGCGTGGCGTCTTCCCCGAGGCAGTGGCCGCCGACACCGAGGCTGAGCCGCTGGTCCACGGGGATGGCGGCCATGAAAGGGATGCATTGTTCGATGTCGATGGAGGGCTCGCCTATGCAGTCGCTAACGAGCGCCCTGAGGCCCTCCGCCGACCGCGGTATCTGGGTGGCGAGCCCGATGTACCTCAAGAACCGGCCGGGCTTTTCGAAGGTCTCCCGTATCTTCTCCGTTCCGAAGCCGAGAAGGCAGTAGAGCCTCTCCAGCGCGTCGGCCCGGCGGCTCTCCGCGAGGCCGAATGCCAGGTTGTACTTGGCCCAGCACTTGTAGAACAGGTGATACGTGGGCATATTGATGATGTCGACGAAATCCCGGGAGATGCTCCTGTCGTCGGAAGCCTCTTCGAGGAGGTCTTCCGTGTAGAACGTGGGCAGGGGCGACGAGGAGCCGTAGAGCCCGAGGAACGTCGCGGTGATGAAGAACTTGTCGGGCTCGCTGCCGCGCCGGTAGATGGAGACGATGTCGTTGCCCGGGAAATCGAGGGACAGCTCGGGCCGCACCCGGATCTTCTGGCGCATGACATCTTCGCCCTCGTACCCTTCCGTGTGGATGTAATGGGAGAGCAGCCGTATCGCCTGGACGAAGGAATATGACGAACCCTTCGCGAGAAGGTCGTCCCTTACACCAGGCATCGTGCCCCCATCCGCTGCGGCCAGGTCAGCACCTCGCCGGTGATGGTCTCCCTGACCTCGGTCTGCGTGAATGTGTGCATGGCGCTGTAGGCGCCGAAAAAGTGGTCGAGGATGGTGCAGAAAAGAAGGAGGTTCCCCATGCTTGCGTAATATTCCCTGTTCACCTTGAGCTCGATGCGCTGCCCCTGGAGCATGTTGCCCCGCACGAGACGCCTCACGGGCGACACGGAAACGTCCTTTATGCCCTGTATCTCCCTCTGGCTTGCCGATGTCCTCGTCCGGTCCCGTCCCTCCTCCAGGGTGTAGAGCATGAGAAGCTCCCTCAGGTTATCCGTCGTTGCCACGGAGAGGAAATTGATGGACAGGTGGGAAAGGAACTTCCACAGCACGTTGCGGCCCTGCGGCGGTTCGGTGTAAAAGGTCGGGGGGATGACATTCTGGAACGTGAGCAGCGCCGGCGAATCCGACGTTTCAACAGAGATATCCCCGAACTGGAGCTTTTCCGGGAGCTGTCCGTTGGTGCATGTCAGCGATATGGAGAGCGTCTCCACCCGGGGGTCGGGCCCCCCTCTGTGGTAGGGGAAAACAAGGTATGCATCGATGGTGTCGTCCACCGGTGACCGGTACCGTATCATCTGGTAGAGCGGGTCGCCCTGTTCGATATTGCCGAAGAGGTCGAGAGGGGAGTAAGTCGTCTTTTCGACACTGCCCCGGCTGTAACCGACGACCTCCGTGACGTCGTACACGTGGTAATGCCTCGGCTCCTTGGCCGAAGGCCGGATCCGCACCCTTTCCCTGCGGTGGTCCAGAACGACCGGCTCCGCTTCCATCTTGAAAAGGTTGATGACGGGCGTTGAGAAGAGCACGATGTTGTCCGGCGTTACCTGGGGGAAATGGAGCGACGAGGGCAGGAACTCGAAGATCACCTCGAAACGCGTCCCGTCACCGCGGTCCCGCCACCTTTCCCAGCCCCCGAGGTTGAGGAAGAGGAACTTCGTCGGCATGATGAAGTATTCCTGCAGGAGCCTGTAGCCGGAGAAGGACTGCGCGGGGAAGGGGAAAAGGGAGTTCCCGGGGTCGAAGCCGGGCGCCGTGACACAATCCGCCGGCAGAACGCAGGGGCTGCCGCCTTCCACGGGGCGGATGGTCGCCTGCTTGAGGTAGCGTGTCATGAGTGCGAAGAGGTCCGCGCCCTGGGAAAAGGTGCCCCCCGGGAAAAAGGAGAGCCCCTTCACATCCCACCTGTCAAGGGTGATCCCTTTAAGCTCCATGACGAGCCTCAGCATCTCCGGCTCGCCAGTGGGACGCGCCCGGGCCTCCAGCGAAACGACGCTTAAGGGGTGCACCTCCACGTCGAAACAGGTACGGAACGTGCACGACGTGCCGTCGACGGGTACGGAGGCAAGGGACGTTCCCGAGGGAACGAAAACGGCCTCGGTCAGGCCGGGCTTCGCCTTGAAATCGACTATCGAGATGGATGGTATGGGTCTCATGTAATGGGGGAAGATGACATCCATGAGACTGTGGACGAGTTCGGGGAACTCGTCGTCGAGCTTCTGCTGCAGAAGGCCGTTCAGGAAGGCGACGCCCTCGAGAAGGCGCTCGACGTCGGGGTCCGGCGTGGGACCGCTGAGCATGGGCGCCGCGACAGGGTGCGTCTTCGAGAACTCCACCGCGAGTTCCCGAAGGTTCTGCAGTTCCTGCTGGTAGTACCTGTTGAACACGTGTTACCTCATGCCTCTTATCGCGTAACCCGCACCTTGCCTTCGGAGCTGATGACGGTTTCGAGTTCCACCACAATGCGCTCGTCCCTGACGTGGACGATCTCCGTCTGCAGCTTGAAGCGCAGGGAGAGCAGGTCGTCCTTGTCGGGCTCGTAGGTGACCTGGGCGCCGCCCAGGCGGGGTTCGTATTTGAGGATCATGCCCTTGATGGTGTCCGCGATATCCTTTGCCTCTTCCGTCAGGCCGAGGCCCTGGTAGTTGGTGAAGTCGGGCATTCCGTAGTCCTCGGCGATGGGCACGCTTCCCTGCCTCGTGTTGAGCACCCGCTGGAGATGGCTTATGATGGAGTTGACGACCTGCGAGACGTCACCGGTGCCCTTGGCGGTGTTTATGCGCTCGAGGTTTCGGATCCTTTGCGTCAATCGCTCTTCATACATGGGTTCATACCGGGGTTGCGGTACAGCTATGCAGCGGGGCCGGTCTGACCCGGCCCCGCCCGCTTTAAGGCCTTATCCTTCTCATTCCCCTGTCGGAGCCGTGAGACAGCCGCCGGTTATCAGGAGCTGACAGGTTTCTTCCAGGAGTCTTCCGCCTCGACGCCGTCGGGGACGTAGGTCCAGATGATCGTCTCGTAAGTGAAGAGGATGTCCTCCATGTGCTTGAAGGGCCTGTTACCCTCGACGAAGGTCTCCGGGAACCACTCCCGTGACTCGACGATGATGGCATCCTGGAGCTTGATGGTGAAGTACTTCTCCTCCTGTCCCTTCTCGTTGATCCGGAACATCTGTATCTCCACATCCATGTGCTCGCCGGTGCAGCACGCCTGGAAGATCTTCGGCGTGTGCTTGCCCATGTGTGTCAGGACCTTGAGGGCCTTGTGGATACGCTGCCCCGTCGG
>JAAYAK010000123.1 GCA_012719415.1 Syntrophorhabdus sp. | reverse complement strand
GGGACGAGAAGGCCGCCGGATTTTGGTAGGCTTCGAAATCCGGCGGCAATCTTTTCTCTCTTTTCTCCTCTCTTTGCGAACTCTGCGATCTTGAGAGAGGAGCGAACGCGACGAACGGGCGAGAGATGAGGTCTTTTCAGTCTTCCAACACGCTGCAGTCGATGTTTCTTGCCAGAAGGTCCGCGAGTCTTTCCCTGTCCACTCCCTTTTCGAAGAGGTCCGGCGTGTGGGGAAAGACCCCCAGCAGGGGAACATCGAGGTATTTCTTCAGCATGGCGGGGTTCGTTTGCGAGGCTATGTCGCCCGCGCCCTCCGTGTCGTTGAGGATGACGCCAAGCACCTTCGCGCCGATGGATCTCAGGTGACCGCATGTGAGGAGGGTGTGATTTATGGTCCCCAGGGTGAGTCTCGACACGACGATGACGGGCGCGTTCCATGCCCTGATGAGGTCGGCGTAGAAGAAACCGTCGGTGATAGGCACGAGAAGCCCACCCGCGCCCTCGACGATAAGCACGTCATGGCGGGCAGTAAGGCGGTCGTAGACGGATGTGACGAGATCGATCTCGATGGATGCGCCTTCCTCGGCCGCGGCCGCCTCGGGAGCCAGCGGCGCCTTGAACAGGTAAGGGTTTATCTCGTTCACGGCATCCTGCGAGCCCGACGCCTTCTTCAAGATCCACGTGTCGTCGAAACCCCTGTCCTCCGTTGTCTCGATACCGCTTTCAAAGGGCTTCATGACCCCCACGTCGAGACCTTTCACGACTGAGAGGTAAGCGGCGACGGACGAGGAGATGATGGTCTTCCCCACACCGGTGTCGGTACCCGTGACGAAAATGCTTTTCATCATTGCACTATGGCGGACAGAAGGATCGCGAGACCCGTGAAGAGGGACGCGCATATGAGGGCCAGCGCGAAATTGTTCTCCTCGGAGATCTTCTTCTCGAAATCGGTGGTGAAGGTGGCGCCGATCACCTTGACGGCAACGAGGGCGAGTATGATGTACACCGCCGCATAGATGAGCATCTCCACCGTGTTTGCGAGTACCTTCCACATGGTTGCCTCTGGCTAGTTCGACAAATAATATACCAGATTATCGAGCGCCGATGTGAAGAAAAGATTTCTGAGCTTCACGTCCCCCGAGGTCCTGACGGGCGCAGGCGAGAAGTTGAGGATGCCCTTGATGTTGGCCTCGATGAGCAGATCGGCGACCTTCTGCGCTTCATGCGGGGGCGTCGTTATGATGCCGATCTCTATGTTGCGGGCCTGAACTACGTCCTTGAGGCGATTGATGTTGAGGATCTCCACCGGTTTGCCCACGCGCTCGGAGATCCGTCCGATCACCTGTTCGGGATAAAGGTCAAAGGCGGCGACGATCTTGTAGTTCTGTTTGAGGAAATCCTTGTACACCAGGAGGGCGCTCCCCATGTTCCCGACACCGACGACAGCTATGCGCCATTCCCGGTTGATCCCCAGTATCTCCTTGATATGCCGCTTCAGGTCCTTCACGTTGTAGCCCATGCCGCGGATACCGAATTCTCCGAAATAGGCGAAGTCTTTTCGTACCTGCGCCGCGTTGACATTGCAGATACTGGCGATCACCGCGCTCGAGGCGACCTTTTCGCTCTTGCCCTCGAGATCGACCATGCATTTGAGATAGCTCGAAAGCCTCCGGATGGTCGCTTCGGGGATCTTTGTGAATTTTGCCATTGTGCTTTACCTTCTCTGTCTAAATTTTCCCTTTTGTTTCCTATATGTAACAGTTCCAAGGGTGTTTTGCAAGAGAAAAAATTAACAAGCTTGGCTCCCTCGCACACACCAGCGTTATACCTGATTTTACAAAGGAATAAAGTTTTAGGTTTTAAGTTTTAAGTGTTAGGCCAAAAGACCTCGGGTATCGGCATGCCGCCCACTGAAACGGAGCTTGTGCCATACAATGTCTCTAAGAGCCTAAAACGTAACACTTAAAACTTAACACTATTTTTCACAGTCCCAGAACGTCCTTCATGGAGTAAACGCCCGGGGGCTGGTTGATGAGCCATTTGGCCGCGATGAGCGCTCCCCTGGCGAAGTTGTCCCGCGACCATGCTTTGTGGGTCAGCTCAAGCCGCTCGCCGATGCCGGCAAAGTAGAGGGTGTGCTCCCCGACGATATCGCCGCCGCGGATGCTCATGACGCCGATCTCGTCCTTTTTGCGTTCGCCCGTGATCCCCTCGCGCCCGAAGACCTCTGTCCAGGCGCGCATCCTTTGCCCCGCCTCGACGGCGTCCTTGATCTTCAGGGCCGATCCGCTGGGGGCGTCCTTCTTCCAGCGATGGTGAAGCTCGACGATCTCCGCGTCGTAGGCGTCTCCCAGGATGGAGGAGACCCTTTGCGCCAGGTCGAAGAGGATGTTCATGCCGATGCTCATGTTGGGAGACATGACGACCCGGGCGCCCTTCGTTTCCCTGATCGTCCTCACGTCGTCCTCATTGAGGCCTGTCGTGCCGATGATGTGGGCCACACCCTTCCCAGCGGCCATCCTGAAATGGTTCATGGAGGCTTCCGCTTCGGTGAAATCGACGACAACGTCCGCCCCTGTCAGGGCCTGCAACAGTTCATCGCCGACAAAGGGGGTCTTCCCGCCCATGAGGTCGTGCGCCCGTCCCGCCAGGGGATGGCCTTTCACCTCGACGAGGCCGGCTATTTCAAGGTCTGCGTCCTCGAGGGCGAGCTTCACAATGGCCCGCCCCATCTTTCCACATGCGCCCGTTACGACGATCCTTACCATATCGCACACCTCGTTTATCTCAGGCCCGGCCTTTCTTCCCGCCTTTTGCGATGAGACCGTGTCCTGCGAGAATGTCGCCCAGAAGAGCGGCGTTCTTGTCGCTCATGGGGCAAAGCGGCAGGCGGTACTCCCGCGCGATCATTCCCATCCTGTACGCCGCTTCCTTGACGGGTATGGGGTTCGTTTCTATGAACATTCCCTGGAAGAGAGGCATCAGTTTCGTGTGGATCCTCATGGATTTCGCTATGTTCTTTTCCACCATGAAGGCCTTGTAGAGGGACTTGAGCTCCTTCGGCATGATATTGGAGATGACAGATATGACGCCCACCGCCCCGACGCTCATCATGGGGAGGAAGAGGTTGTCGTCACCGGAGAGGATGGCGAACCTGCCTTTTGTCAGGCGATAGATCTCCGAGACCTGCGTCAATGACCCCGCGGCCTCCTTGATGCCGACGATGTTGCGCACCTTCGCCAGCTCGGCTATCGTTTCCGGGGCCATGTTGATGCCCGTGCGGCCCGGTATGTTGTAGAGAACGAGGGGGATCCGGGTCTTTTCCGCTATCGTCGTGAAATGTGCCAGAAGGCCGGCCTGCGTGGGCTTGTTGTAGTAGGGTGTGGTGAGAAGGCAGGCGTCGGCGCCGAGCTTCTTTGCGGACATCGTGAGCTCTATGGCCTCAGCGGTGCTGTTGGACCCGGTACCCGCGATGACGGGCACCTTCCCCCCGGCGTACTTTATCGCAAGCTCTATGACCTTTTCGTGTTCCTCGTAGGAAAGTGTAGGGGCCTCACCCGTCGTTCCGCAGGGCACGATGCCGTCGACACCCCCCGCCACCTGGAACTCGATGAGTTTCTTCAATGCCTTCTCGTCGAGAGCGCCGCCGCGAAAAGGCGTGACAAGCGCCGTGTAGATACCTTTCAATTCCATGGCTTCTCCTTTCACAAAAGTGCTTCCTCGCACAATTCACCCGTGTAGACGAACCTCGCGTCGCCTTCGAGATAGACCTCGCCGTCAATGTATATCTTCAGCACCTCGCCGCCTCTCGTGTGCATATTGACAGGGCTGTTGACAAGCGCCTTCCCGGTGAGGATGACGCCTGAGGCGACCGCCCCCGTTCCGCAGGCAAAGGTCTCTCCCTCCACTCCCCTCTCATAGGTCCTCACCCTCACGTTCTCCCTGTCCATAACCTCGACGAAATCGACGTTCGTTCCTTTCGCCCCGAACGCCTCGTGGTACCTGATCGCCCTGCCCAGGTCATCCACGGGCACAAGGTCGACATCGCCGACAAGGAGCACCGCGTGAGGCACACCCGTGTTGACGCTGCTCAAGAGAAGCTCCTTATCGTCAAGGACAACGGGGTAGTCGAGTTTCATGTCCACCGGGCGTGTGAGCTGCAGCTTCACCGTCCGGCCCTTCACTTCGGCCTTGATGACACCGGCAACGGTCTCAAAGGACATCTTCTCGCCCGCTATGCCCTTCATGAAGGCAAACCGTGCAGCGCAGCGCCCCCCGTTGCCGCACATCTCCGCCTCGGAGCCGTCGGCGTTGAAGAAGCGCCAGCGAAAATCATGGCCACGGGAACCCTCGATGAGGATCACACCGTCGGCGCCGACGGAATGATGGAACCTGCATATCTTCGCGACAAAGTCGACAATGTCGGGAAACCTTTCGTAGACCCTCCCGTCGCGGTTGTCCAGGATCACGAAATCGTTCCCGCTGGCACTCATCTTCGAAAATTCAAGCCCGGTCACCGTACTCACACCTCCAGAAAATGCGGGGTCCTCTCGAGACGCCTCAAGTCCCTGTATGTCTCGCGCCTGCGGACCACGAAGAACTCGCCTCCCTTCACAAGGACCTCCGCGGCCCTGCGGCGGGAATTGTAGTTCGACGACATGGCGAAACCGTATGCCCCGGCCCCTTTGATGGCGACGAGGCCGCCCTCCTTCATGGAAGCCAGTTCCCGGTCCTTCGCGAAGAAATCGCCGGATTCACACACGGGCCCCACGAGATCGACGACCTCCGTCTTCGCGTTTCCTTCCTCGACGGGCAGTATCTCGTGGTACGCGTTGTACAGTGATGGCCGGACAAGATCGTTCATCGCGCCGTCCACGATGTAGAACGTCTTTCCCGCGGTCCCTTTCACGTAGAGCACCCTGGTGACAAAGATGCCGCTGTTGCCCACGATGACCCTGCCGGGCTCGAGGATGAGCGTCACACCCGTGTCCCCAAGGTTCTCCCTGATCGCCCGGGCATACTGGGCGGGGTCGGGCGGGAGCTCATCCTTGTATGTGATGCCCAGGCCGCCGCCGATATCCAGCATCTCGACGGAGATCCCCTGCCCTCTAAGCTCGAGGATCATCCCCTTTAAGGACGTCACGGCCTCGATGAAGGGGCCGAGTTCGAGGATCTGTGAACCGATGTGCGACGAGATGCCGATGGGCGCAAGGTACTCCTCCGCCGCCATATCGCGGTAAAGCCTGAGCGCGTCTCCCCAGAGCACGCCGAACTTGTTCTTCTTGAGGCCCGTCGTGATGTAGGGATGGGTCTTCGGATCGATCTCCGGATTGACGCGGACCGAGACGGGGACCCTCTTCTTCATCTTCCGGGAAATCTTCGCAAGCAGGCGAAGCTCGCCCTCGGATTCGATGTTGATCATTCGGATGCCGGCGTCTATGGCGTAACGAAGCTCCTCGCCGCTCTTTCCCACGCCGGAGTAGACGATCCTCTCCGCCGGTATCCCGGCCTCGAGCGCGCGGTACAGCTCACCGCCGGACACTATGTCGGCACCCCCTCCCAGCCTGGCGACGGTCCTCAAAAGAGCGCCGTTCGGGTTCGCCTTGAGGGAATAGCAGACCATGTGGGGCATCTCTCCAAAGGCCCCATCGAAGACCCGGAAATGCCTTTCAAAGGTCCCGTAGCTGTAAAGGTAGAAAGGGGTACCCACCTTCCTGGCCACGGCCTTCACGGGAACATCTTCACAGAACAGCTCTCCATTGCGATACTCAAAATAGTCCATGGTCTCACTCTTTCTGGATTATCGATTCCTGGGACGGCTCGCTCTCGTTCCCCTCGGCATCCACGGCGGTGACGTGGTAGGCTATGAAACGGAAGTCCGGAGCAGCGGCATCGAGGAACGCCGTCTCTTTCAGGGGTGTGCTGTTGAGCTTCACCGCCTGCGAACCCATGATGCGATAGACGTTGTATCCGCCAAGGTCCTTCTCCATGTTCGCCTGCCAGGTGACCGCTATTGCCTTTCCCTTCCTTTCCGACTTGACACCCATGGGGGCTCCCGGAGGCGTCCTGTCCCTCGGTGTGGCAGTCCCCTTCAAACCCTCTCCCTCCAGGGGGAGGGGACCCGGAACGACCCTTCTCACGTCATAGGTATAGGTCCGGCCGTTCATCAATCCGGCGTCCATGTAAAGCGCCGTAGAGATGGGGCGCGGGTTCAGCGGCACCACCGGGTATCTGCCGTTGTCGTAACGATATATGTTATAAAGGTACTCTTCCTCCTTCGTTTCCTCCTTCGTCCAGGACAGCTCCGCCCTGGCGTCGCCCTCCACGATCTTGAGGGGGCCCTGGGGAGGCCCGGGTGGTTCTTTCCACTTTATAACGAAGGCGTTCGACACCTCGCCGGTCGTGCCTCTTTCCGTGACGGGGTAGACCCTGTATGCGTAACTGTCGCCGGGCATGAGGTCATCGTCGTAGAAATAGAGACGGTTCCCCGCCAGGGTATATCCTCTCTTGTCATCGAGGACGATCGTGCGCAGCGGTTGGAGGTCCCCGAGGCACGTGCCGCACCCTTTGACCACCTTGAAACTCGCTATCTTCGCCTCCACCTCGCCGGGTTTCTTCCCCTTGTCGCCGACACTCGCAGGGGGTGTGAAAGAGAGAAAGAGAACGCCATCCCTGACCTCCCCCCTCAGGTCGTTTATCATCCCCGCCCTCACCACGGGGATGGGCACGGGATTCCCTTTCTTCCCGCAGGAGGAAAAGGTGAGCGCGAGACAGAGCGCAGCAAGAATGACGCTACAGGCCGAGATATTTCTTTTCAGCATCGATAACCTTCATCATCTCCCCGAAGGAAGCGCTTCCCGTGGATCTCCTCATGCAGAGGGCGCTGCGCGGCTTTATATAGTCAAAGACGTCCCGTTCGAAGAGGGGCGAGAGCTTCCTCAATTCCCTGAGCGGCATGTCGCCAAGGAGCCTGCCTTCATCCTCGCAGAGGCGGACGGCCGCCCCGGCGACACCGTGGGCCTCCCGGAAGGGCATGCCCTTCATGGTGAGGTATTCGGCCATCTCCACGGCAGGCATGAAGCTCTCCTCGGCCGCCTTTTCCATTTTCTCCTTCCTCACCTTCAGGCCCCCGACGCAGAGCGCCATGATCGAAAGGGCGTCCTTCACCGTGCTCACGGCATGGAAGAGGGGTTCCTTGTCCTCCTGAAGGTCGCGGTTGTATGTGAAGGGCAGGCCCTTCAGTATGGCGAGCATACCGAAGAGGTCGGAGAGGACCCTGCCGGTCTTGCCGCGGATGAGCTCCAGCGCGTCGGGGTTCTTCTTGTGGGGCATGAGGCTCGAACCGGTGCAAAGCTCGTCGGGCAGTGATATGAACCCGAATTCCTGCGTCGCGAAGAGGATGAGGTCCTCGGAAAGCCTGCTTAAGTGCACCATGATCATCGAGGCCGCGTAGATGGCATCGACGACGAAGTCCCTGTCGGCGACAGTGTCCATGCTGTTCTCCGACACGCGGGAGAACCCCAGTCTCCCCTTCACCCACTCCCTGTCGAGAGGTATCGTCGACCCGGCGAGGGCGCCGCTGCCGAGGGGCAGGACGTCGGCCATCGAAAGCGCCCCTGTCAGCCTCACCCTGTCGCGTTTCAGGGCGTGATAGTGGCCGAGAAGATAGTGGGAAAAAGGCACGACCTGGGCCCTCTGAAGGTGCGTATAACCGGGCATGATGACCTTCTTCTCTCTCTCCGCCTTCCTGACGAGCGCCCGGAGAAGGGCGGCGAGGCAGCCGTCGATGGCCGGAAGCTCTTCCTTCAAAAAAAGACGCATGTCGAGGGAGACCTGGTCGTTGCGGCTGCGGCCAGTGTGGAGCTTCTTACCCGCCTCGCCCGTCTTCTCGATGAGCCGCGCCTCGATGTGCATGTGGATGTCTTCGAGGGCATCGGTGAATGTGAAGGTACCGGAGGCTATCTCGCCCTCTATCTCATCGAGGCCTTTCAGGACCTTCCTCTTTTCCGCGGCGGTGAGCACCCCGATCCTCGCGAGCATCTCCGCCTGGGCCCTGCTGCCTTCAATGTCCTGGCGATAGAGCCGGCGGTCCACGTCTATGGAGGCGCTGAACCTCTCGAGAAGCGGGTCGGTGCCTCCCTTGAACCTTCCACCCCATGGTTTCATCGTCTCTCCCCGAACAGCGCCGTGCCTATCCTCACCATCGTCGCTCCTTCCTCGACGGCAACCTCGAGATCTGAGGACATGCCCATGGACAACTCCCTCATGGCAAGACCGAACTCGGCGTTCATTGTCTCAAGGGTCGTTCTCAACTGCCTGAACATACCGCGCACCTCTTCGGGGTCTTCCACGTAAGGCGGCATCGTCATGAGACCCACGGGCTTGAGATGCGCGAGCGACAACGCCCTTTCCAGTATCCTTCTCAGCCCCTCCATGTCGGTCCCGCTCTTCGTCGCCTCCCCCGCGAGATTCACCTCGAAGAGGATGTCCATCTCCTTGCCGCGCTTCTCCAGCCCCTCCATGATCGCGATGCTGTCCACGGTGTGGACGCAGTCGAAGAGCGACGGGATGTATTTCACCTTGTTGCTCTGGATGTGCCCTATCATGTGCCACCGTGCCCGCCCGGGGCCGATCGCCTCGATCTTCCCCTTCGCTTCCTGCACGTAGTTTTCGCCGATGTCCCCCAGACCCGCTTCGATCGCCTCAACCACCCGGGCGGCGTCGACGGTCTTCGTCACCGCCACGAGGGTCACCCCGGCCGGGTCCCTTCCCGCGATCCCGCACGCCCTGTCTATTCTCTCACGCACGGCCTCGATGGCCTGCCGGATGTCGCTCATGAAAGGATGCCCAGCGAGAGGAGGACCTCCGCGACCTCACAGATCGGCAGTCCCACAACGTTCGAATAGGAACCCTTTATCTCTTTCACCATGTAGCCGCCCTTGCCCTGGACCGCGTAGGAGCCGGCCTTGTCAAGGGGTTCCGAGGTGCGGATATAGTTCATTATCTCTTCGTCGACAAGGTCCTTCATGAAAACCCTCGTCTCCACCGCGTCGTGGTAGGTGATCTCCCTGTCCACATTCAGGACGCAGAACCCGGTGATGACCTTGTGCCACTTCCCTTTCAGAAGCTGGAGCGTCTTGAAGGCCTCATTCTCGTTCACCGGCTTGCCGAGGATCCTGCTCTTGTAGACCACTATCGTGTCGGCCCCGATGACCCATTTGTCGGGAAAATGCCTTCCCACCTTGTGCGCCTTCTCGTGAGAGATCCTCAAAACGTATTCCCGCGGCGTCTCTTCGAGCCTCCTCGTTTCGTCGACATCGGGAGGGATTATGGAGAAGGGGATCCCGAGAGTCCTCAGGATATCGACCCTCCTCGTCGATTCGCTTGCGAGTATGATGGCGTTTCCGTCGTTTACCTGAAACATGGCGACCTCAAATCTCTGTACTACCTTTAAAAGCTATTGTAGCATAGAAAAATATAGGAAATCTCCCATATTTTCAAGTTAAATTGTTCTCGTGAGACCGCCGGCGCGCACTCTCCGGGCGGGACCCGCGGTTAAGGAGGAGGACATGCCCGACATCATCCAGATAGTCACAACCATCGACGACAGGGAGGCGGCCGAGAGACTGGGAAGACGCCTTGTGGACGAAAGGCTCGTCGCCTGCTGCCAGGTGGTCGGTCCCATCCGGAGCATCTACCGGTGGAAGGGAAAGGTGGAAGAGGCCGATGAGTGGTGCTGCGTCATGAAGACGAAACCGTCCCTCTATCGGCAGGTGGAAGACGCGATACGGCTCCTTCACCCCTACGAGGTCCCGGAGATCGTCGCCACCCCCGTGAGCGCCGCCCTGCCCGACTACGCACGATGGGTGGAACAGCAGACATTGTGACAGGCGGGGGCTTGTGCCCGCCGCCGCGGCACATCCTTCGCGGAATGCTTATCCGTCTTTGTTCTAGAGGGGTTACACCGCGCCAAACTTACCTTGACAATTAATGGTGAACCTTCATATAATGAGTGAAATTTTTCATCATTTTCATCATTTTTGGAGGGGTTATGTGGGAAAGCTTAGATCTGAAGGATGTTGTTGCACTCGCGCGGGATCCGTATCCTTCCATCCGACAATGGGCTAGAGATACAGGAAAGAAAGTAGTCGGGAGTACCATCGCTGATGTTCCTGAAGAGGTGATCTATGCGTTCGATCTCCTCCCCGTGACTATTCTTGGTACTCATAAACCCTTAAAGAAGGCGCCCAGTCATCTTCCGGACAATGCCTGTTCGCTGGCTCGGAGCAATCTCGAACTCGCGCTGAGTTACGAGGGCGATCTTTTCAGCGGTTTTGTTCTGCCCCAGGTCTGTGACACCACACAGCACCTTTCGGACATATGGCGGATCAATTTTCCCGACAAGTTCGTCGTGAGCTACCTGGCCCCCCGCCAGGCAGACAGGCCGAGCGCCCGGTACTGGGTCAAGGAGGAGATAGAGCGCCTCATCGAATCCCTCGGCACATGGACGGGCAAGGCGGTAAGTGACGACGCGCTCAGGAGGTCCATCGAGATCCACAACGAGAACAAGAGACTCCTGACCGAGCTTTACGACATCAAGAGAAAGAACCCGGGAACACTGACCAACAAACAGTTCTTCAGCATGATGAAACTCTCCCTGCAGGTCGACAAGGCCGAATTCAACAAGACACTGGGATCGATCAAGGAGGGTATCAAGCCGAAGAAGGGCAAGGGTTACACCGACGTTGTGCTCGTGGGGATAACCTGTGATCCGCCCGAGATATTCGATATCTTCGACGAACTCAAGCTGAACATCGTCGGAGACACGCTCGTCGACGGCACCCGTTACCTTCAGGGCGCCCCGTCTTTGAACGGCAACCTCATCGACGCGCTGGCGGACAGACATTTCCGCAGGGGGTTCTTCTCGCCCATCCACGACAACGTCTACAAGAATTTCGAAGAGGTCAAGAAACTCTACAAGGAAACGAAGGCGAAGGCGGTCATCTACGTGCACATCGAGTTCTGCGAGTCCCAGGAATATGATCTGCCCGACCTCAAGGACATGATCAAGAAGGAAGGGATCCCGATGCACGTCCTTGACACGGAATACCAGACAACGTCCCTGTCTCACGTCCTGACCCGGGCCCAGGCGTTCTTCGAATCTCTCAAAGGGGGAGCATTATGAACGAGAAGCTGACATCGAAACAACTGTCCAAGAAGATCACCGACGAATACATGGAAGACGCCTTCCATGCTCATGATAACAACAAGCTCGTCGGGTACACGACGGCGATCTCCCCGGTGGAGATCTTTGTCGCCCACGACATAGTTCCCATCTACCCCGAGAACCACTCCGTCGCCAATTTGACGGCGAAGAAGGGGGTGGAGCTCTGCTCCGTCGTCGAAGGCATGGGCTACACAAGCCACCTGTGCGCCTACGCCCGCAGCGACCTCGGCTACCGCAAGACGGGTGTTACCGTGACAAGGGGCATTCCCGAGCCGGATCTTTTCCTCGCCTGCAACGCCCAGTGTTTCACCCTGACCAAGTGGTTCCAGGTGCTTGCGCGCAGGGGCGACCTGCCCGTTTTCGTATTCGACACACCGGAACACATACTCGACCAGAAGGCACGCAAGGAGATCGTGAAGTACTGCGTTCTCCAGCTCAAGGAGCTCATCAGTTTTCTCGAAAAGGTGACGAAGAGAAAATTCGATTACGACCGCCTCAAAGAGGTCATGAAGTATTCCGCAGCCTCAAGCATCCTCTACAGGAAGTTCCTCGACATGGCCCAGTACAAGCCGTCGCCCATCAGCATCTTCGACGCCCTCATCGGCATGGCCATCGCCGTCTATCGCAGGGGCACCCAGGAATGCGTCGACTACTACCAGACGCTCTGCGATGAGATACAGGCGAAGGTGGACCAGGGCATCGGCGTTCTGCCGAAGGACCAGGAGAAATACCGCCTCTACTGGGAGAACCTGCCTGTCTGGTTCAAATTCAGCGACCACGCGAAACTCCTCGGCTCCTACGGCGGCGTCATCCTCACCTCGCTCTACGTCCATGCCTGGAGCTTCGAGTTCGACCTCAACAAGGACCCGCTCGAGACACTGGCGGAGAACTACGTGAACCGCTTCTCCAATTCCACCATCGAGGACAGGGCCGACATGGCGATGGACCTCTTCAAGAAGTATTCCATGAACGGCATGATCATGTTCATGAACAGGAGCTGCAAGGCCGTGTCCTTCGCGGTACCCACCCTGAAGGACGTCCTCACCAAGAGAACGGGCATCCCCGCCCTCGTCTTCGAGAGCGACATGGGTGACCAGCGCTTCTACGCCGAATCCCAGGTCCGCACCAGGATCGAGGCATATTTCGAGACCCTCGACAGGCTGGGCCTCGCGCAGAAGACCGCGGCAGCCTGAGACTCCCCCGGATCGACGAACCCGCCCCGGACGACGCATCGTCCGGGGTTTTCTTATTCCCGAAAAAACTGCTTGACAGAATTAAATGAGGTTTAATAAAATAAATAAGATTTAATTACTGCTGTCAGGTACGGGCATGGATATAGGGAAAAAGATAAAAGAGTTCAGGGAAGAGAAAAACCTGAACATCAAACAACTGGCCGAGAAGGTCGAATGCACCCCCTCCTTGATATCCCAGTTGGAGCGGGGAAAGGCGGACCCCTCCATATCGATGCTCAAGAGGATCGCCGAGGCCCTGAACGTGAACATCGTCGATTTCTTCATGAAGAGGGCCAACGACGACGATATCGTTATGCGCAAGGACTCCCGCATCGTCATTCAGTTGAACAGATGGGACGCCAAGATACAGTCCCTCGTGAGAAATACGGCCAACAAGAAGATGCAGCCTTTCTTTACCGTCATCAAACCCGGCGGTGGTTCTCACGGCATGTATTCACACGATGGAGAAGAGTTCGGCTTCGTGGTCCAGGGAGAAATGGACCTTATGCTCGATAACAAACTGCACAAGATCCACAAGGACGAGAGCTTCTACTTCTCATCCGCCGTCCCCCATGACTGGGGCAACAGCGGCACGGAGGACGTCGTCGTCATTTGGGTCATAACACCCCCGACATTCTAGGAGCGCCAATCTTTTAAGGAGGAATAACAATGGCACTACTGAAAGAAGTAAGCAAGAACTATGGCAAACTGGATCTCCACATAAATGGGAAATGGGTAACACCACAGACAGGAAAGTACTTCGATGTCACCAACCCGGCGACGGGCAGGGTGATCGGAAAAGCCCCGGTGGCCGGTCCTGACGATGTGGAAAAGGCCATAACCGCGGCCCATGCCGCCTTCGGGAAATGGAGGAACGTTCCCTTCAGGGACAGGGCGAAGCTCATATTCAACCTCAGGGACACCTTCATGAAGCACCACGAGGAACTGGCGCGGATCCTCGTCCAGGACCACGGCTGCACCATCAGCGACGGCAGGGGCACCATCTCGCGGTGCGTCGAGAACATCGAGGCGGCTGGCAGCTCCATGTACGGTTTCTACAAGGGCGAACACGTCGAGCAGCTCGCGAACGGGATAGACTGCTACCTCATCCACGAACCCGTCGGCGTCTTCCTCATCATCACCCCCGGCAACATCCCCATGCACGCCTGGTCGTCATTCGTCCCCTACGCGCTTGCCTGCGGCTGCACGGTCATCGTCAAACCGAGCCGTCAATGCCCCGTGGCCGCTGACGCCATGTCAAAGATGATCGATGAAGCGGGGTTCCCTCCCGGCGTCGTCAACCTTCTCCACATGGGACCGGAGCGGGAACTGAACAAGGTCATCCTTTCCGACCCGAGGGTCAAGGGCGTGGGGCTCATCGGTTCGACGCGGGTCAGCAAGGAACTCTTCGAGATATGCGGCAAGTACGGAAAGCGGTCATCGCTCAACGGCAACGGCAAGAATACCATCGTCATCATGCCCGACGGCGACCTCGACCAGTCCGTCAATTACATCCTCAGGGGCTGCTTCGGCATGAGCGGCCAGCGGTGCCTCGGCTCCGACAACGTCGTCGTCATCGGCGACAACAAGGTCTACAAGACCTTGAAGGAAAAGCTCCTGCCCGCCGCGAAGGCCTTGAAGATGGGCTACGGCCTTGACGAAAGCGTGGAGCTCGGACCAATGACGACATCGGGCGGCAGGGAACAGGTGATCGGCTTCGTCGAGTCCGGCCTGAAATCGGGGGCCAAACTTCTCCTCGACGGCCGCAAGGTAAAAGTGAAGGGCTACGAAGACGGATACTTCCTCGGCGCCAACGTCTTCGAGAACGTCACCACCGACATGCATATAGCGAAGGAAGAGGCCTTCGGTCCCCTGTGCAACCTTATGAGGATGGGAAGCCTTGACGAAACCATCAACTGGATCAACTCAACGAACTACGGCCACAGCGCATGCATCGTTACGGAGAGCGGCAAATCCGCCCGCAAGTTCATACGCGAGGTGGAGGTGGGCAACGTGGGAATCAACGCCGGAATACCCCAGCCCTACGCCTTCTTCGGGCTCGGGTCCAAGAAGGACTCTTTCTTCGGCAACTCGAAATCACGGATGGATTCCGTCAAGATGTTCCTTGACGAGAAGACGGTAACTCTCAGATGGGTTTGATCTTATTGGAGATATAACGTCTGGCGGACACTGCGGCACTTTGTATATGTTATTAAGGCAATGGCGCCTGGAGAACAGGCAACAGGAGATCGGAGACCGTAGGAGAATGATCAAATAGCTCGACATCGAACTGAGGAGGCGTAGGATATGGCTGCCCTTACGTGGAAGGAATACTGGCACGATAAGCCGGTGATCAGGAAATTCGCATCGATCGTGGGGGTGGTACTGTCCGTCTTCCAGATCTACACGGCCCTCTTCGGGTCCTTCGACGCCCTCATGCAGAGATCGATCCATCTGGGTCTCGGCCTGTTGCTTGTTTTCCTGGTGTACGAGGTAAAGGGCACCGAGCGGGGCAAGAAGTCCTGGTTCGATGCCATTCCCTTCATCGCGGTTTTCTTCTTCATCCGCTATATACCGTTGACGTGGCTTCTTATGACAACCCGGCATGCTTCGCGACGTACGTGCAAGGAATCCATGGTCGTTGTGAAATATTTCTTGACACGATTAAATAGAATTTAATAAAATTAATATGATTTAATGGTTTCGCCAGTGTCCGGTTGTGGTGCCGATATGGACAGAGACAGCAAACATAGCAGAACTCTTGAACAATTCAGGGATTTCTCAAAGACAACAAGGCTGCATCGGGTGTGGTCACTCTCCCGGGGAAGGAAGGTCCCGGTATACCGTATGATCGGGGTGGCAACACGATTTGAGTCATAGGACAAAAAAACGTAAAAGGAGGAGATCCCATGTGTGAGGAATGCAAGAAAATTTCCAGGAGGACTTTTCTCAAGGGGGCCGCGGTCGTGGGAGCGGCGGCAGGGTTGGGCGTGTTGGATGGCAAGCTTCTGCACGCGCAGAGCGCGAATCTCAAGTTCAGCACCTGGCATCCGCCGGTAAGCCGCGAGGTCAAGACGGTCTGGACACCGATGATGGAAGAGGTGAAGAAGAGAAGCGGCGGGAAACTCGCCTACACGATGTACGCCGGCGCCGCCCTGGGTAAGGGCCCCGAGCACTTCGACATCGTCGCGAAGGGTCTGTCTGACATGGGCTACTTCACCGCCACCTGGACACCGGGCCGGTTTCCGCTGACCGACGTCCTTTCCCTTGCTGTCTGGGTCGACGGCAAGGACACCGCGGCGGACATCGGCAACGCGGTCTACAACAGGGCTCTCAAGGACGAGTTCAAGAACGTCAAGGTCCTCGAGCTCAACGGCTGCATCCAGTCATTCATCTGGACGAAAAAGCCCATCTCCAAGCTTGCCGACCTCAAGGGCGTGAAACTGAGATCCCCCGGTGGCCACCAGACGAACTACATCAAGTCCCTCGGCGCCGAGCCGGTCTTCATGCCCCTCGGCGATGTGTACATGGCGATGGAGACGGGCAGCGTCGACGGCATTGTCACCTGCGCACCGCTCATCCTCGCGTACAAGCTCGGCGAGGTCGCGAAGTACGGCACGGTGCTGACATTCGGCTGCGTTTCTGAAGGCACCGTGATGAACATGAAGTCCTGGAACAAGCTGCCCGCAGACCAGAAAAAGGTCATCGAGGACGTCTGCACGAACCCCTTCAAGGTGACGGGCGGCCTCGGCAAGGACGACTACAAGAAGATAATGGCGGACATCCAGAAGATGGGCGTCAAGATGATCGACCTTCCCAAGGCGGAACAGGAGCAGTGGTATAAGAGGTTCCAGGACGTGACCCGCAAGTGGGTTTCCGACATGGAGGCGAAGAAACTGAACGCCAAGAAGGTCGTCGCGATCATGAACGAAGAGTGCGAGAAGAGAAACGTCCATCTCGTTTCCTGCCCGCCTGAATTCAAGAAGGTCTGATAAGAAAGAGGCTAAAGAACGCCATGAAAGCGCTGGAAGGTTTTCAAAAGGGGATACACAGGACAACGTACGCGATCTGCGCTGTGGGCATGTTCCTTGCCATTCCCCTCATGCTGATCACCACTTTCGACGTGCTCGGGAGGGCCATTTTCAACAAGCCCCTCCCGGGCACCCTTGAACTCTCGGAATACATGCTGTCCATCATCATCCTGCTGGGTGCCGCGTACACCCAGCAGGTCAAGGGCCACGTGGCCGTCGACTTCCTGACGTCGAGATTTCCCGTGAAAGGTCAGCTGGTCTGTAAGATCATAACCGACATACTGTGCCTTTTCGTCATCACGATCATGACGATATACGGCTGGATCGAGGGAATCTCCGAAACAACGGTGACGGACCAGCTCAGGGTACCCATGTGGCCCTTCAAGACGCTCGTCGCCGTGTGCGGGCTCATGCTCTGGGCGGAGTTTCTCACCGACCTGATAACATCTATCGTGGGCCTGGGAAGGAGGGAATAATGGACCCTGTTACTGTTGGCATACTAGGCTGCGTGCTCCTTGTGATCCTCCTCTTCCTCGGGATGCCCATCGCCTTCGTCATGATGTTCGTGGGCTTCACCGGGCTCTGGGCGCTGTCCTCCCTCGACGCCGCCCTGCCCAAACTGGCGGAGACCGTTTGGGGCGTCGCAAATAACTACCCCTACACCATCATCCCCCTCTTCATCCTCATGGGGAGCTTCGCGGGCTCCGGCGGGATAACGAGGGAACTCTACAACACCTTCGACAAATGGGCACGCAGGCTCCCCGGCGGACTGGGTATCGCCACGATCGGTGCCTGCGCGGCCTTCGGCGCGGTGAGCGGCTCTTCCGTCGCCGCCGCCGCCGCCATGGGGAACGTGGCCCTGCCGGAGATGCGCAGGTTCGGATACGACCCCAAGCTCGGCTGCGGCGTCATCGCGGCTGGCGGCACTTTGAGCTTCCTCATACCGCCCAGTCTCGGGTTCGTGGTCTACGGCATGCTCACGGAGCAGTCCATCGGGAAGCTCCTCATCTCGGGTATCCTGCCGGGAGCAGTCATGGCCGGCGCGTTCATCGCATGCGTCATAGTCCTCGTAGCCATAAACCCGAAGCTTGCGCCGCGCGGCACGGAAAAGGTGACCTTCAGGGACAAGTTAATAGCCCTCAAGGGCGTCTGGGAGGTGCTGCTCGTCTTCTGCATCGTCATGGGCGGCATATACCTCGGTTTCATCAACCCCACGGAGGCAGGCGCCATCGGAGCGACGGCCCTTTTCATCATCGTCATCATCAAAAAGAAGCTGACCAAACAGAACATGTTCGCCGCCCTCCTTGAGATGGCGAGAATATCCATCATGGTGCTCTTCCTCGTCGCCGGAGCGACATTGTTCAGCTATTTCCTCGCCCTCTCGACGATACCGACGGCGGTCTCGACGTGGATAGCGGGGCTCGGCGTGTCGAAGTACATCATCCTCGTCATCATCGTGGCCATATACTTTCTCCTCGGGTGCTTCCTCGATTCCGTGTCCATGATGGTCCTCACGCTGCCCGTCATCTTCCCGGTGATCGTCGCCATCGGGTTCGACCCCATATGGTTCGGGGTTCTCCTGGTGCTCATGATGGAGGCGGGGCTCATCACACCGCCGGTGGGGCTTAACATCTACACCATTGCGGGTATCGCCCCGGACGTGCCCATGGGGACCATATTCAGGGGGGCGATGCCTTTTCTCCTCTCCGTCATAGCCACGGCGATCATATTGACCATTTTTCCGCAGATAGCCACCTACCTGCCGAGCCTCATGGGCAGATAAACAAGGTGTGAACGGGTAACGGAAAGAGACATGAAGACCATACGCTTCGTACTCAATGGAAAGGAAACCTCGATCGAGGTCGAGGACAATGAGACCCTGCTGTATGCCCTCAGGGAAAGGCTCGGCATAACGAGCGTAAAGGAGGGCTGCGGCATCGGGGAATGCGGGACGTGCACCGTGCTCGTCGACGACGAACCTCACTACTCCTGCCTGACGCTGGCGTCGAAAGCGAACGGCCGGGATATCAAGACCGTGGAATACCTCTCCTCGTCGGGGGTGCTCCATCCTTTGCAGGAGGCCTTTATCCGGTCCGGCGCCGTGCAGTGCGGCTACTGCACGCCGGGGATGCTCCTTAGCGCCTACAGCCTTCTTCTCAGGAACGCGGACCCCGACGCCCATGACATCAAGGAGGCGATCAGCGGCAACCTGTGCCGATGCACGGGATACATACAGATCGAAGAGGCCATAAAGAATGCTGCCGAAATTTGCAAGTGTCATAGCCAGGACTAAGGACGAGGCCCTCTCCTGGCTCTCCTCCCTGGAGAACCCGAAGATCATCGCGGGGGGGACGGACCTCATGGTCAAGATGCGGGCGGGGAAGCACTACAGCCATGTCATCGACGTGGCCGGCATCCCTGAACTCCTCACCATGACGGAAAAGGACGGAAGGATATCCATCGGCCCGGCCATGACGCACGCGCGTCTCAGCGCCGAAGCCTCCATCGTTCGGAGCGCACGGAGCCTCGCGCTGGCATGCGGGCTCGTCGGTTCTCCACAGATACGCAACATGGGCACCATCGGGGGCAATCTCGGGAACGCCTCGCCCGCCGCGGATTCCATACCTCCCCTGCTCATACACGACGCGGTCCTCACCCTGGAATCGAGGGACGCGAGCCGGAAGGTCCCCCTCGAAGAGGCCATCGTCGCGCCTTACGTGACATCCATCGACGGGAAGGAACTCATCGGCTCCATAGAGATAAGCCCCCTGAGAGGATACCGGGAAGGCTACCGCAGGGTCGCCAAAAGGGCGACCTGGGCGATCTCGCGCCTCGGTGTCGCCTTCGCCATCAGGGAAGAGGACGGCAGGTTCACGGACGCGAGGCTGGCCATCGGTTCATGCACACCCATGCCCTTCCGGGCGAAGAAGGTGGAAGTCCTGCTTAAAGGGGCCCCGAAGAACGAGGCAACCATATCGGAAGCGATACGGATGGCCCTGGAGGAGATGAAGCTCATCTCGGGGATCAGGCCCTCGTACGCCTACAAGCTCCCCGTGTTGCAAGGCATTCTTGAAGAAGTGCTCAGAGGTTGACGGAACTATGTTCATAGGACAGGATATAACACGCGTTGACGCCCTCGACAAGGTCCTGGGGACGGCGGCCTTCGCCCATGACCTCAAAAAGAACAACATGCTCTTCGCCTGCGTGGTTCGCAGTTCCCGTCCCCACGCGCTGATACGGAAGATCGATGTCTCAGCCGCCCGTGCCCTCGAGGGGGTCGTCACGATCCTCTCCCACGAGGACATCCCCGGGGAGAACCTCTTCGGAGCGATCAAGAAGGACCAGCCCTTCCTCGCCGCGGGACGCGTCCGATACAAGGGGGAGGCAATCCTCGTTGTCGTTGCGGCCACCGAGGAGACGGCACAGAGGGCATCGGACCTCGTCAGGATCGAATACGAAGACCTTGAGAATATATCGGATCCTTTTCTTTCCATACAATCCCCCGTCCTCATCCATGACGGGGGAAACCTCCTCAGCCACCGCAAGCTCGTGAAGGGCGATGCCGCGAAGGGCTTCGAGTCCTCCGACGTCATCGTGGAGAACACCTACAGCACGACCTGGATCGATCATGCCTACATGGAGACCGAGGCGGGCCTGGGCTACCTCGACGACAGGGGGAGGGTGGTCGTCGCCTCCTCCACGCAAAACATCCACTACAAGATGAAGGAGATATCGAGGCTTCTCGCCATCCCCCCGGAAGATGTCCGGGTCGTTCAGGCCACGACCGGCGGGGGCTTCGGCGGCAAGCTCGACGTCACCGTCGAAGGTTACCTCGCACTTGCCGTCTGGCACACGAAGAGGCCCGTCTTCATGAGGTACACGAGGGAGGAAAGCCTCCTCGCCCAGACAAAGAGGCATCCCCTCTACATCGTCTACAAGACGGGGGCCAGAATGGACGGCAGCCTCACCGCCGTCGAGGTGAACATCGTCGGCGATACGGGGCCCTACAATTCCTACGGCGAGACGGTCTGTTTACGGGCGGCCGTGCACGCCACGGGGCCCTACGAGGTCCCCAACGTTCTCGTGAACTCACGCATGTTCTACACGAATAACCCCGTATCGGGTGCCATGAGGGGCTTTGGCGTGCCCCAGCTCGCCCTCGCCCACGAATCCCAGCTCGACGAGATCGCCGGGCTCATCGGCATGGATCCCCTCGACATACGGATGAAGAACGCCCTGAAGAGAGGTTCGCTGACCGCCACCTCCCAGGTCCTGAACTACAGCGCGGGGCTCCTCGAGACCTTGAAGGCGGTGGAGCCCTTCTGGCGGGAGCGGCGCAAAGAGGGACCCGGCAGCGGCTTCGGCCTGGGATGCATGTACTACGGCATCGGCAACACGGGGATCTCGAACCCCTCGAGCTGCTACCTCACCCTCACCCCCGAGGGCAGGGTGGAGATGCACTCCGGGGTCTGCGACATCGGCCAGGGGTCGGACACGGCCCTCCTGCAGATACTCTGCGACGCCCTCGGCATGGAAGAGATGGGTATCGACCTCGTTCGGGGCGACACGGACACGTCCTGGGACGCCGGCTCCACCTCGGCGAGCCGCCAGACCTACATATCGGGGATGGCCGTGTGCAACGCGGCACAGAAACTGAAAAAATACCTCAAGGAAGCGGGTTATTACGACGGCAAGCCCTTGAAGGACATCTATAGCGACGCACCGGACGGGAGTGTCCCCATCTTCGAGGGCCACTTCGACCCGCCGACGACAGCACCGGACCCGGAAACGTCGCAGGGCTCTCCCTATGCGACCTACGCCTTCGCGACGCACATGACCGAGATCGACGTCGATGAGGTGACGGGTGTCTGCAAGGTCGTCAGGGTCCATGCCGCCCATGACGTGGGAAGGGCCATCAATGTAAGCAACGTGAAAGGTCAGATCTACGGGGGTGTGGCAATGGGGATCGGACTCGCCCTCATGGAGGAGTTCATTCCGGGAAAGAGCGAGTCTTTCGACAATTACTATCTTCCGACATCCATGGACATGCCCGAGGTCGAGGCGATGATCGTCGAAGACCGCGAACCCACGGGTCCCTTCGGGGCCAAAGGGGTCGGCGAGCCGGCGCTCATCCCCCAGGCCGCTGCCATCGTGAACGCAATACATGACGGGACGGGAATCTGGATGCGTCAGCTTCCCTGCGACATAGAGAGGCTCAAGCTGGCCCTGGAAAAGAACAAAGAGAACAAATGATGAACCGCGTAAAAGGAGGAAGCGTATGAGCACGCTCGTTATAAGGAATGTGGGAACCATCTTCACGGGGGACATCGAGAAGCCGGTCGTGAACGGCCCCGTCTCCATCCTCATCGAAGACGGGAAGATCAAGGCCATTGAAAGCACGGAACCAAAGGCCGACAAGGTCATCGATGCCAACGGCATGACGGTCTGTCCGGGATTCATCGATTCCCATGTACACTTCGTGTTCGGCGATTTCACCCCTCGTCAGAGCCAGCTCGGTTATATCGAAAGCAGCCTCCACGGCGGAGTGACGTCGATGATATCCGCCGGCGAGGTCCACCTGCCCGGCAGGCCGACGGACCCCAAGGGGACGAAGGCCCTCGCGCTCCTCGCCCAAAAGTCCTTCGCGAAGCTGAGACCGGCGGGCGTGAAGACCTACGGCGGGGGCCTCATACTCGAAAAGGGCCTTGTCGAGGCGGATTTCAAGGAACTCGCCGAAGACGGCGTGTGGCTTGTCGGCGAGATCGGCCTCGGCAGCATCAAAGCGGCGGAAGAGGCGCGTCAGATGGTCGAGTGGGCAAAGAAGTACGGCATGAAGGTTCTCATGCACGTCGGCGGCACGTCGGTGCCGGGAAGCTCCACCGTGACCTGCGACGACGTCCTCGTGGCGAAACCCACCGTGGCCTGCCATCTGAACGGCGGACCCACGAGCATCCCCGTACCCGAGGTGAAGAGGGTCATCGAGCAGACGGACTGCGCCATCGAGGTCGTCCACTGCGGGAATCCCCTGTCGGCGCTCGAGATCGGCAGGTTCATGAAGGAAAAGGGGATGCTGAAAAGGCTCATCCTCGGCAACGACGCCCCCTCGGGGACGGGTGTCATCCCTCTCGGGATATGGAGGATGGTCAACTTCATGTCCTCCCTCTGCGGCATACCCGCGGAAACGGCGGTCTGCTTCGCCACGGGGAACACGAAGAACGTCTTCGGACTGTCCCAGGGTACCGTGGCACCCGGCTGTGACGCCGACCTCCAGATCATCGACGCCCCCATGGGCTCCGCCGGCAAGGACGCGAAGGCGGCCATCGAAGTCGGGGACATACCGGGCATCGGGATGGTCCTCATCGACGGGGTCGTGAAGACACAGGTCAGCAGGAACACCCCGCCACCGGTCAGGAAGACGGCGTAGGGGAAAAGTCCGGGGTGTCATATGAAGATAGACCTTGATAAATGCAAAGGCTGCGGGCTCTGCGAAGAGGTGTGCCCCTTAGGGGTGATAACCCTCAAGGACAGGAAGGCGGCCATCGGCCCCGGCTGCGTCGAGTGCAAGACCTGTATGAAGGTGTGCCCCGAGGCCGCCTTTACACCGGAGGCCCCCGCGGGTGAGCCCATGTGCACCGCGTGCCCCATCATGTGCAGGATACCCGAGGGCGGGAGCGGCGCCTGCATGAGATATTTCAACGAAAAAGGGGAGATAGTGCGAGCGGGCAGGGTCCACTCCTATGAAGAGGTGATGGACCTCGTACGCGAAGGCACCGGTGCGGGAACCATCGGCACGCCCCTTATCACCGGGATCGGATCGGGTACCACGTACCCCGACTTCAGGCCTTCACCCTTCATCGTGAGCGGGGTCAAGGACGGCATCGACATCGTCACCGTCGTCACCGAGGCCCCGTTGAGCTACAGCGGCCTCAAACTCAAGGTCGACACGGACCTCCACGTGGGGGAGGAAGGCAAGAAGGTATATGTCCGCAGAAAGGGCAAACGCCACATCGGCCACCTCTGCACGGAGGAATACGGGTCAAAGATACTCTCCCTCGGCGGCGTGAACATCCTCACATCGAAAGACGGCCTCTTTGCCGCCAAGGTGCTCCACGAGTTTCTACAGGGCAAGAAGATAAAGGTCGAGGTCGAAGACGGGACGAAGCTCACGCTCGCCCTCGGCCAGGAGCCCGAGATCGGCGGGACCGTGGAAGAGCGCATGCGCGTCGGCTGCGGAAGCGCCACGACGGGGCTCTTCGCGCCCTACATGTTCGATGCCGCCGACGAGGTCATCGTCCTCGACGGCCACATCACCGGCCTCTTCAGCGAGCACCCCTCGGGCAGGTACCTCAACAAGCCCCGCTCTCCCATACAGCTCACGGGGCAGAAGAGCACCGAGGGGCGGTATTTCCTCAACAAGGGCAGCGGCTGGGGAGGAACGGACATCGTGAACCCCCTTGACGTCATAAAGGACGTGGACAGGACCAAGTGCTTCGACGGCATGACGCTCCTTATCACGGAGACGACGGGCAGGAAGTCGGCGTTCTACCGCTGGCAAAAGGACAGGTTCGTGGAAGACGCGCCCACCCCGGAGGCGGTCACGTTCCTTAACGTCCTCAAGGATTCCTGCGAGCTCTCGCGCGTGAGCGCGGTGTTCGCCGCCGGCGTCGGCGGTTCGGCCCGGGCGGGCGTGACGAAGAACCCCATCAGGCTGACGAGGGCCGTCCACGAGGGCAGGGTATCCGTCACCATCGGCGGCGCGAGGCCTTTCATATTCCCCGGAGGCGGCATCAATTTCCTCGTCGATGTGGAAAAGATAAAGCACGGAAGCATTTACGTCTCGCCGACGCCTTCCTTCATACTCCCCGTCGAGTATACCATGACGCTCGAGACCTTCAAGGAGATCGGGGGGCACATCGAAGCGGTCCGGCCCGTTGAAGAGGCATTGGGGAAGAAAGACAAGGGCCGTTAGGTGGACCGGTGTACGTTGAGGTCGGCCCCGCCAGCCTTGTGATACGGGGCGAAAAGAACGGCAGGGCTCACGTGTTCCCCAGGGAAGAAGTGGAGACATTCGTCGCCTCCATCCTGAGGGACATACGCGAGTGCCTTCCCGTCCTGAGGCAGAAGGCCCACAGGATCAGGAACACATCCGCCCTTCCCGAGGTGGCAAAACGAATGACGGCAGCGGCAAAGATGGTCAGCGAGACGACATTGACACCCATGGCGGCGGTCGCCGGCACGGTGGCGGATATGGTGAAGGAGCATTTCGCGGCGCGCGGCGTCGACCTTCTCATGGTGAACAACGGTGGTGACCTGTCCATCTTCAACGCGACGGGCAGGACGCTCACGGTCGGGATCGGCGACATCATGACGGGGCGGGCGACACCCTACGTGATACGGCTTACGGACATGCGTGAGGTCGGGATGGCGACGAGCGGGTTCGGCGGCAGGAGCCTGACCCTCGGCATCGCCGACACGGTGACGGCCATTGCAGGGACGGGCGCCGTCGCGGACGCGGCGGCTACGCATATCTGCAACTGCACCACCGTTGAGACCGACGGAGTGATACACCGGAAAGCCCGGCTCATCGATCCCGGAACAGACATCCCCGACGAAGACGTAACGATCGATGTGGGCCCCCTGACGGATGCTCTCGTTGCCGACGCGCTTGCGAATGGTCTCAGGAGCGCGCGGGAGCTGACAGACAGGAGCATCATCGACTATGCCCTCATGGCGCTGAGAGGCAGCATCGTCACGACAGATACATGCAATGGTATTAACAAAAATATAACCCTGGAGGTGCAGGATGGAAATCAGGAAGATCGTCACCATCGTTGAAGATACGCTTATCGACGGAGAGAAAAAGGCCGCGAGGCCCATCAGGAAGGCCGCGTGCATCGCCGTCATCAAGAACCCCTACGCCGGAAAGTATGAGGATGACCTCACACCCCTCATCGATTTCAGTGACGAGATAGGAAAGGTGATATCGGAGCGTGCCGTCATGGCCCTCGGAACGGACAGAAAGCCCGAGAGCTACGGCAAGGCCGCAATTGTCGGCGAGAAGGGAGAGCTGGAACACGCCGCGGCCCTTCTCCACCCGAAACTCGGCACCCCGCTGCGCAACGCCGTCGGCGGAGGCAAATCGATCATCCCCTCAGCGAAGAAGATGGGCAAGATGGGCGACACCATCGACATCCCCGTCCACTTCAAGGACGCCGCCTTCGTCAGGTCCCATTTCGATGCCATGACCGTCTCCGTGAGCGATTCGCCCCGGTCCGACGAGATCCTTCTCGCCGTGGCCGTCACCGACGGCGGCAGACCCAACCCCCGCATCGGCGGCCTGAAGAAAGAAGAGGCCAAGTGCGAGGATGGACT
>JAAYAK010000122.1 GCA_012719415.1 Syntrophorhabdus sp. | reverse complement strand
TCTCACCACCCTGGACAAGCACCTCAAGGTCATCGATACCACCCATTTCTATGCCGGAAAAGAGATGGAGCTGATCGATTTCATAAAAGAAACCGTTCCGAAGCGGTAGAATGGGACCATTCTCCCTTCTTCTTGAATAGATACCTGCTTTGTGTTAATTTGATGAACAGAATCCAGCGGGTTACGACAGCCTGAAACGGTGAAAAATCTCCCCACTGCAAGAGAATGTCGCAAGCTGATCGCTCCCGGCCGGGTTACTTTCTATCTCAGCAAGGACTGTTCTGCCATGGATTACAAAGACACACTGAACCTCCCAAAGACACCCTTTCCCATGAGAGGCAACCTGCCCGTCAGGGAAAAGGACATGCTTGCCCGCTGGCAAGAGATAGACCTCTACCGGAAGATGACCGGGGCGCGAAAAGACAGCCCCACCTTCATACTCCACGACGGCCCCCCTTACGCCAACGGCAATATCCACCTCGGGACGGCCCTCAACAAGATCCTCAAGGACATCATCATCAAGGCGAAGTTCATGACGGGCCACAGGGCGGACTATGTCCCGGGATGGGACTGCCACGGCCTGCCCATAGAACACCAGGTGGAGAAGAACGTCAAGCAGAAGAGGCTCGAGCTCTCCAAGCTGGATACCCGGAAGGAATGCAGGGCCTACGCGCGGCAGTTCATAGATATCCAGCGTGAGGAATTCAAGCGCCTCGGCGGCATCGGGGACTGGGAACATCCCTATATCACCATGGATTTCGACTACCAGGCGACGATCATCGAAGAGGCGGCGAAGTTCTTCCTTCGCGGTGAGGTCTACCGGAAGAAGAAACCCGTCTACTGGTGCCTTAACTGCGAGACGGCCCTCGCCGAGGCGGAGATCGAATACGACACCAAAAGGTCGAGTTCCATATACGTCAAGTTCCCGTACACGGGCGAGAGAGAGCCGGTCTTTGCCGGATATCCCGACAAACCGGTCTACATGCTCATATGGACGACCACACCCTGGACGCTTCCCGCCAACCTGGCCATAGCCGTCCATCCCGATTTCACCTACGTCACCGTGGAAACGGACAAAGAGGTCTACATCGTGCTCAAGGACCTCCTCGAGGACGTCATGCAGAGGGCAGGGATAACAGGATACCGTGTTATCGGAGAGATAGGCCCTGAGACGTTTCGGGGGCTCACGTTCAAGCACCCCTTTATCGACAGGCAGTCCGTCATCGTCTTTGCGGACTACGTCGCCGCCGACACGGGCACGGGCGCGGTCCATACGGCGCCGGGCCACGGCGAGGAGGACTACGAGACGGGTCTCGAGTACGGCCTCGACATCTATTCCCCCGTCAACGAAAAGGGGGCCTTTATAGACGAGGTGGAGTTCTTCAGGGGCATGAATGTCTGGGAGGCCAATCCGAAGGTCATCGAAAAGCTCAAGGAACTGGGGCTCCTCCTTCACACGGAAGAGATCGAGCATTCCTATCCCCATTGCTGGCGCTGCAAGAAACCCGTCATATTCCGGGCGACGGAACAATGGTTCGTCTCCATGGACAGCCACGGACTGAGGCAAAAGGCCCTGGGCGAGGTCGACAAAACCCGATGGATCCCCTCATGGGGCCGCGACAGGATCTACAACATGCTTTCCGTCCGTCCCGACTGGTGCATCTCCCGCCAGCGCACCTGGGGCATCCCGATCACCATTTTCTACTGTGAAAAATGCCGCGAACCTTTCTGGAGCGAAGGATCCTTCAATCGTGTCGTTGAGGCCGTGCGGCAATCGGGCGCGGACGTCTGGTTTGACAGGGATGCCGCACATTTCCTGCCTGAAGGCACGAAGTGCGGCCGCTGCGGCAACACCACCTTTTCACAGGAACAGGACATCCTCGATGTCTGGTTCGATTCGGGTGTGAGCTGGGCCGCCGTCTGCAGGAAGAGACCGGAGCTGAAGTACCCTGCCGACCTCTACCTCGAGGGGAGCGACCAGCACCGGGGATGGTTCCACAGCTCTTTGCTGACCTCAGTGGGCAACGAGGGCCAGGCCCCCTACAAGGCGGTGCTGACCCACGGGTTTGTCGTGGACGGCTCCGGCAGGAAGATGTCCAAGTCCCTGGGCAACGTCATTGCCCCCAACGAGGTCATCGAAAAGTTCGGCGCCGAGATACTGCGCCTCTGGGTTACCTACGAGGATTACCGCGACGATATCAAGATATCGAAGGACATCATCAACCGCCTCGTGGAAACGTACCGCCGAATCCGCAACACCCTGCGGTTCCTTCACGCGAACATCAACGAGGACTTCGAACCGGGCCGCGACACCGTCCCTTATGAAGGGCTGTCCCTCCTCGACAGGTGGCTTCTTTCGCGGCTTGCGAGGCTCACCGACCGTGTCCGGGAATCTTACGACAACTATACCCTGCACTCCATCTATCACGCGGTCCACAATTTCTGCACCGTCGACCTCAGCGCCCTGTATCTCGACATCGTCAAGGACAGGATCTACGTGGAGCACAGGGACGCCCGGAAACGAAGGGCATCCCAGACCGTCATATATGAGACGCTTATCGCCCTCGTCAAGCTCATAGCACCCGTCCTTTCCTCGACGGCAGAAGAGATGTGGTCCTATCTCAAGGACTATGTCTCCGAGGAGAGCGTTTTTCTGACCCGGTTCCCCACCGCGGACACGGCCCTCATAAACGGGGCCATCGAGGAGAAGTGGGAAAGGATATGGAAGATCAGGGAACTCGCCAACAAGAAGATCGAAGAGAAGCGCACCGCCAAGGAGATCGGCCACTCTCTCGACACCAAGATCATCATAGACGCCCCCGACGAGGACTACGCGGCCCTCATGGAGCTGGACGACGAGCTTAAGGACGTCTTCATCGTCTCGCAGATCGAGGTGCGCAAGGCCGCCGGGCTCGATGTGACCGTCGTCAGGGCCGAAGGTGACAAGTGCGAGCGGTGCTGGCAGTATGATACGAACATTCTCCGGGACGGGAAATTCCCGAACGTGTGCAAGCGATGCGCCGATACCCTTTCTTTGCTCTAGTACCGGTCATCTTCGCCCTGGACAGGCTCACAAAGGCGCTCATCATGAGGGACCTCCCCCTGCTGAGTGAGATACAGGTTACGTCCTTCTTTTCCATCGTCCACGTGCGGAACCTGGGAGGCGTCTTCGGTGTTCTCAACGAGAGCGAGTACGCCCGGCACATCTTCACGGTCGTGCCCGTCCTCGTCGTCGCCGCCCTGATATACATCCTTGTCCGGTACGCGATGGGAAAGGCAAAGACCTTCGCGCTGTGTCTTATTCTCGCCGGCGCCCTGGGCAACATATATGACCGCATATTCTACGGAAGCGTCGTCGATTTCCTCGATCTCCACTACGGGAAGTATCACTGGCCGGCCTTCAATGTAGCCGACATAGCCCTCACCATCGGCATCGGGCTCCTCATCCTCCTCGAATTGACCGGCGCAAAGGACCGGCAACCCTCCGATTGACGGTGCATTACGTTGCGGTACCGGGGGCCTTGAAGAGGGACAACGTGAACGATATCCTGGAAGAAGAAAGAAAGCTCAGGAGGCTTCGCTTTGTGGTCGATTTTGCCCTTGAGTTCATCCGCACCCAGGACATCCCCCACGACCACGCGATACGCATCGTCGAAGGGGTGCGCAAACAAGCACTGAACCTCTTTCCCGGAAAGGAGGAGACCTTCGACATCATTTACGCCCCCCGCTTCAAAAGGGCGCTGAACGAGAAATACAGGAGAGACTGAAGACGGTTCAAGGGTTCAAGGGTTCAAGGGTTCAAGGGTTCAAGGGTTCAAGGGTTCAAGGGTTCAAGGGTTCAAGGGTTCAAGGGTTCAAGGGTTCAAGGGTTCAAGGGTT
>JAAYAK010000121.1 GCA_012719415.1 Syntrophorhabdus sp. | reverse complement strand
CGATGGTGCTATTTACCATATAGCAGGAGATGGATGGCTGTTTTCGGGAAAAGGAAGAAAAAGGCGCCGGTGCCGGAAGGCGGTGAGGCCCTTGCAATAGAGATAGGCATATTTCGGGGATTGAAGCTCACATCCCGGGCCCTTCTTGTCATTCCCGTTGCCACGGTGGTCCTCAGCATCATCATGGTGGTGGCGTCGATCGTCATCGTGGTCGCGGGGAAAGGGAAGGACAAGATCGTCTTCATGGATTCCACGGGAAGGCCATCGCTCATCCGCGTCGATGATCCGGACAGGATCCACTGGCCCGAGCTTGAGATATTCTGCAGGGACGCGATCAGGGACATACTCGGCTGGACCTACGTGGAGGTGAGATCGCAGGGCGATCTCACCAACCGGATGAGCCGCGTGTCGAAGCGTTTCGATCCCGGGTCCTTCAAGGCCTTCTACGAGCCGTACCGGGACAACTATCTCAAGTCCCTGTCGGATCAGAAGCTCATCGTCACCGCTGAGTGGAACGCCCTCAAGGACTCCAGGATACGCGGCAGGGAAGCGGTCGTTCTTGCCTCGGTCAGGCTCAACGCCGTCCGTGTTGTCGGAGAGGAAGCGGCGAGCGAAGACCTCAAGGTGAAGACATACGAGATAAAGCTGTACAAAGGAGCGCGCAGTGTTGAGAACCCTTTCGGTCTGTATATTGTCCGTTTTTCTGAGCCTGCCGGTGGCTGAGGCCGCGCCGGAGACACCACAGGAGGTGCCGAAGCAGCAGGCGGAGGGGCAGATCGTTGTCCCACCCTTCGATCTTCCCGAGAAGGACATCGTCGAGATGAAGGAGAAGGCGCAGCGCTTGAAGCCTCTTATAGAAAAGGATCGCGTGCTGTCCCGCATGAGGGAGCGGGATATCGATGAAGTGCCAGGCGTTGTGCCCACCATCCGCCTGGCCTACGGCTACGGGAGCGTCATCAATCTTCCGTACAGTTTCAGCGTCGACGATATCGCGATAGGCTCCCGGGAAAAATTCTCCATCGAGGTCAGGGGTAATTCCCTCATCATCTTTCCGGTGAAGGAGTTCAAGTCGACCAACATCATCGTGTTCGAAGGATCACAGGGGGAGCGGGTGCCCCACCATTACCTGCTCGTCGAGGATGGAGCATCGGGAGAGGCGGACCTTACGGTCACCATCAGGCGGGGAGGCACGGGCGGTGTAACGGACACGACGGAGGCCATGGTGCGTATCATCACGACGCGGCGCATCCCGGAGAAGGGCTCCGTCGAAGACATTCTCCTCGGGGACAGGTCGCCATCGCTGACGGATCTCGGGACCTATCCCTTCATACGGATGATGAAGCTCGCGAGCCCGGAGCTTCATGTTTTCATGATAGCCGGGAAGGTCATGCCCGTGGGCGATGCCGAGTTTGTCATGGACCTCGGCAACGGGACAAGCGTGGTGGCCTCGCGCAGCCGGGAAATAACGGTAAGGAGGGTGGGCGATGGCAAGACGTTCACGAACGGCCGTTAGCTGCTGTGCGGCCCTCTTTGTACTCGTCTGGGGTTCCACGTCGCCGGTCATGGGGCAGGTTCAGGAGGGGCCGCAGGGGTCTGTTCCCGATGCCGGCCGCTTTTCCCTCACACGTGTCCTTTCGCGACAGATCGCCTTCGTGAGGTCATTCTCGGTGGAATACCCTTCCCAGTTCCGGCAAGGGTCCAGGGCAGCGGCACCCGGCAAACCTGCCGCCGGTGACGGGAAGGCGCGGGGAGAATGAGGGTGGGTATGGAAAGGAACAGGCTCCTCTTTTCGCTTTTCGGCATCACGACCCTGGCGGGGGTCCTTCTCGGCGGGACCGGATGTACCCCCACGATCAGGGCGGTGCCTGAAGACGTCATCGAGTCGGAAGCCGTTCGGGTCGCGCGGGAAGAAGGCAGAGAGCAAGGCAGGCGGGAAGGGTCGCGCCTCTGCAAAGAGGAACTGGATGAGCGCTTGCGTGACTTCGTTCGGAGGTACCGCGATGAGCTCCTGTATCTTGAATTGACGAAGGGTGGGGCCATCGTACCGGCACAGGTGAGGCTCATTTACAACCCGGCCAGGATAAGCCGGGACGGCAGCAGCTACTCGGCGCCGACCCTCATCTGGAAGATCGTGTCGCCCCCCCGGTTTGTCTCCGATGAATCAGGGGAGGGTTGGTTCGGCAGGGACCGGGCCAATTTCTGCTATTTCCTGGTAGATTCATTCCCCACGGAGGCGGAGGCCTTTCAATTCGTCGGCGGCTCTCCGAAGCCCGACGATGTGTTCCTGACAACGGCGCCTCACGGTGATGGCGGTAAATGGGCGGTGATCGGGAAGGCCTTCAAGGCAAGGTGCGATGTGGCTATGGCGTTCTACAGGAAACTCGGCCGTCAGGCGATACGGGTTGAATAGGAGTCAACGATGCTTGTCAGATACCTGCCGGGTAGATTTGACGAAAGGATCCCGGTGCCTGTTCAAAAAAAGATAGTATCTCACGGACGCGAGGAAGGAAACAGCGGGAAGCTTGTCTTTGAGACCGCCGACGGTACAAGACAGGAGATCGGTCTCGATCATTGCACCCCTCTCATGTCGAAACAGAAGAGGATGACAATGTGGCTGAAAATGGCGGGCCTCATCGTTCTGCTCATAGCCTTTTGCGCCGGTGGATACGGCATCGTCCTCGAAGCGTTGTCGAACGGTGCCAGGGGTCTGAACGTCATCACCGTGCTCCAGCTCATCGTCAGTGGCGGCCTTGTCGTTTACGTTTCCGTGTCTTTCAAAGCTGCTGTGGAAAGGTGTCTCTATGGAGGCCTCTCATTTGACCGGGGTGACATTTACTTCCAGTCTGACGATGAGAGGGCGATGTTCGCGGACGTGCTGAGGAAGGAAGAGAGGAGGTAACATGATCCCTGCATCAACGAGGAGAAGGTTGGAGAGTCCGAGGAGACTGTGGAGGTTCTGTCTTCCCGCTGCACTGTGCCTGTTGTCCGGCGCCGTGAGCGCCCGTGACGGATGGTCTCAGACGTTCAACGAGAGCCGGTGGGCCACGGAGACCACCGATGCCGGGGAGTTTTTGAGCAACCTCGCCAACATAATCATGTACGGTCTCCTGTCGATCTCTTTTTGCGCGGGGACGGGTCTCATCATATGGGGCTTTGTGGTCATGGCCAATAAGGACAACAACCCTCAGGGGGCGCAGGGTGCCTGGAAAAAGGTCGCTTTTGGAGGTTGCCTTGTGTCGACTTCGGCGATCCTCGGGATCATCAAGGCGACCATGACGGCAAGCGCCGGGTAGACGGCCATGGATCCCGGGACGCGACGTGATTATCGGAACGTGAACAGCGCCATCATCGTGCCGAGGCTCAACATATCCCTGGAGGACCTCATCATCTGCATCTGCCCCGCCATGCTTGGCAACGGCATCGCGTCGATCCTGTCCCTTGTCTCCGAGGAGATCGGCGTCTTCGTCATCACGACGGGCATATGCGGGTCTGTGGCGCTTTACGTCTTCGCTCGGGGGAAAAGAAGAGAGGAAATGAGGCAAAAAGGGTTTAGCCGCTCGGGCGTTCTGAGGAGGTATCTCGCGTACCTTCTTGGCGCCGAATGGCTGCGATGCAGGTAGACGATGAACAGCTTTCTCGACAACATCATCGACAGGGCCGTCGGTGAGGATGCCTCCGACATTTACATCCAGTCGGAAAGTCCCGTCTTCCTGAGGATAAACGGACGCATGGCCGCTGTTTCCGGTCCTCCCGAAGGGTACGAGATGGACGAAGCGATAGAGCGGATCCTCCGGGTCTCCGGCGCCCGGGCGCAACTCTATGACAGGGAGGAGAAGGACCTGTCCTACGCGAGACAGGTGGGCAGCGGCCACGGAAAGAAGACCTTCCGGTTTCGCGTCAACCTGTGCATGACGAAAAAAGGGGTTTCCATCGTGATGAGACGCCTGAAGTCCGTGGAGACGAACCCGCTCAATCTTGGCGTTCCCGGCGATCTCCTCCGGTTGGTCCTCGAAAGCCCGGCAGGGGGTATGATCCTTATCGCCGGCCCCACGGGCAGCGGCAAGTCGACGACGCTCGCCTCCCTCATTGCCTATCTTGTGGAGACGAGATGCATCAACTGCGTTACCATAGAAGACCCCATCGAATACGACATCCCCGAAGGGATGGGCAACATCATCGAGCGGGAGGTGGGGACCACGACGCTCTCCTTCGAGCGGGCGCTGAGGGCGGCGATGCGCCAGAGGCCCGACGTGATCCTCGTGGGTGAGGTGAGGGACCCCGAAACGGCATCGGCGGCCATCCAGGCGGCGAAGACAGGGCACCTCGTGTTCACCACCATCCACACCCTCGTGACGACCCAGGTCCCCTCGCGGATAGCGTCGATGTTCCCGGTGGAAAAACAGGAATGGATGATCGAGGAGCTTGCGGATGTTCTCCTCGCCGTGATGGTGCAGGTCCTGGTGCCGACGGCAGGACGCCTGGTCCTTGCCACGGAATTGCTGGACACGAAGGATGTTGGTACCCGCGAGCTCCTGGTACGGGGCAGACATGACCTGCTCCGCCAGCAGCAGCGAAGCGGTCAGATAGGCTGGACGCTCAACCAGAGCCTCAGGGTCCTTGTCGATTCGGAACAGGTTGAGGAGGAGGAAGCCCGCAGGGCGACGAACGACCCCGCACTGTTCATGAGGGAGTGAGAATGATAAGGGCAGAGGGAAAGGGAGCATGAAGCAGGGGACAGGGGCGAGGGCAACGATACAACATGGTGATATTGACTTAGTCCACTACTTAGTCTATTATGGGTCTATGAGAGTGAATATACACGAAGCCAAAACGAGATTATCAGAGTTGCTCAACCGGGTGGAAAGCGGGGAAGAGATCACCATAGCGAGGGCTGGGACACCAATAGCCCGCCTCGTTCCCATTCGGGACAAGACCGCTCAACGGGTGGCGGGAACGGCTAAAGGGAAAGTGATCATCGAAAAGAACTTCGACGAACCATTGCCCGAATCGATCCTTGGCGAGTACGAGGGATGAGGCTTATCCTGGACACCCATGTGTTCCTCTGGTGGATAATCGATAGCCCGCAACTGTCGTCTCGCGTGCGCGATGTCATGAGGAATCAGACGAACGAGCTCTTCCTGAGCGTGGCTTCCGCCTGGGAGATAGCCATAAAGGTCAATCTGGGAAGGCTTCGTCTGCCGGACAGACCTGATCGATTCATTCCGGGCCAGCTGATGAAGAATGCTATCGAGCCGCTTCCTGTCGAGATGAGCCATGCGCTCCATGTGTCCCGGCTTCCGGCCATCCACCGTGATCCCTTCGATCGCATTATCATAGCCCAGTCAATTCTCGAAAAGATGGCTGTCGTCACACGAGACGCCGATATAGCCAAATACAAAATAAAGACCTTCTGGTGACGGGTGTTAACAAGACGGGGACTTCACGGAGACTGGTCACCACGTTGTGTCATTCGCGAGTGAATAGCTCGTACTGCGGCCGCCGCCCGGGTCCTTCACCAGGATCCCCCTTGCGACAAGATCGAGGATATCGCGCAGTGCTGTATCCTGGGAACACTTGGACAGCTTTGCCCATTTTGTTGATGTCAGCTTTCCCTCGAAGCTCTCGAGCAGTTTGCTCAGGATCAGACGTTGCCGCACGTTGAAAGTCTCGCTGGCGTGGGTGTCCCAAAACCTGGCCATCCTCAGAACGGTTCCGAGAGTGCCGTCCACGCCGTCAAAGGAGTGGTGGAGGCAGGAGAGGAACCAGTCCAGATAGGATGTAATATCCAGTGTTCCCTGCTGGGCCTGTTCCAACGTGTCGTAGTAGATGTCCCGCTCGTTGCGGATCTGGGCCGACATGCTGTAAAAACGCTGTGAGCTTGCCTCTGAGCGGGCCAGGGTCATATCGGCAATGGCACGCGCGATGCGGCCGTTGCCATCATCGAAGGGGTGGATGGTGACGAACCAGAGGTGGGCTACACCTGCCCGCAAGACCGGATCCGTGTCGTCATCAGTGTTGAACCAATCGAGAAAGGCCTTCATTTCCTGTTCCACCCTGCTTGCAGCCGGGGCCTCGAAATGAACACGCTCCTGGCCGACGGCTCCCGACACGACCTGCATCGGACCTTTGCTGTCATCGCGCCAGGCATTGACCTTTATCCTGCTCAGTCCACTGCGGCCGGTGGGAAAGAGAGAAGCATGCCAGGCGAAGAGACGTTCCTCCGTTAAGGGTTTGTCGTAGTTCTGAGTGGCATCAAGCATCATCTCGACGACGCCTTCTACGTCCCTGCTTGCCGGGGTTGTGGCGCCGATATCCACACCAAGCCGCCGGGCAATGGAAGACCGCACCTCGACCGTGTCGAGTACCGATCCCTCGATCTCGCTTGACTTCACGATATCCAGCGTCAGCGTGTTGAGGACCGCCTCGGTCCTCAACGAGAACCCAAGGGCTTCGATGTGGCCGATCAGCCTTCCCTGTCTGTGGCGAACGAGAGCGAGTTGGCGCGACAAGCGTCTATCGTCCCAGAAGAAGTGTGGCCAATCGGGCAGTTGATGGATGTAAGCGGTCAATCTCCGCACCTAATGCGGAGATTATAAGCCCTAATCTTCGCAAAGTCAACCTTATTATCCGCATGAGGTGCGGAGAATAAGGTTAGTGTCTTCCCCAAGGGTCCGTCGTGAAGAGAACTTACCGGAGACCTCGAATTACTCCGGCCCATCAATGAGCGTGCACCGGCAGAGCGAATAAAACCTTTTGTCGACCGTGCCAGGTCGAGTTCTCGGTTTTGAAGGCTATTACATATCTCGGAGGAAAGATATGAAAGACAGACCAGGAATGATTCCGGGAACGACAATGGGGAAGGTCATCTGCGGGGTCGTGATCTTCTTCCTGCTAGCCACGAGCGCTTATGGGACCGCGGTGCAGGTGATCAACTTTCCCGCCCTTATGAGCATGGTGCAGAAGATGGTCACACAGGCGATCACGGACAAGATAAAGGCGGTCTGGAACGAAGAGGTGAAGATAAAGCTCGAGCCCGGCACGATCAATACCAAAGCCGTCTCTTTCCTCAAATACAACATCTCCTCCTTCACGGACAAGATGATATCTCAGCATATGAAGAACAATGCGGGGGCCTTTGCCAGAGGCGACGGCAAGCTTTTCGCCGAGACGGCAAAGAGCAAGACGGTACCCACAATCCCGTCGGCGAATTCTGATTTCAAGGAGTTCCAGAAAAAGATCCGCGAGGTATCCATCCTGCTCGCCGGTGCTCCGGGCGGCGGCACCGACAAAATGAAGCATTTCACCACGGCCGAATACGCGGCGGTGAAGATCCGCGATGTATTCAACCAGGCGTCGGTAGCGGCCTACGAGAAGGCATCCGAGGGGGTGTATGTGGCTGAAAGATTCCGGAAGGAACTATCTTCTTTCGATCCTGCGTATATCGATGGCGCCACGTCCGACCAGGCCGTCAAGGACCTGGCGAAGCTCGCTTACTATAACGCCATACTCCAATCGGAGATGCTTGCCGTAATGTCTCAGGGCGAAATGCGCCGGGCGCTGGAGGGTCGCTAGCGATGGAGTCGAGCCCTCCCGCGATGTCACGGCTTATCATCGTAATGATCATTGCGTCGGTCCTTCTGACGTTTGGCCTTGCCCGAAATTCCTCCGCAACAGTTCCACCGTGTCCTCTTGCCACCGACGCAACGATCACTCAAATGGCACAGCAATGGGCTGCGTTTTTCAAAACCCCCTATTGTGCTTACCTTGATGAGCGCCGCAACATCCTGCTGAAGCGGAAGTTGGCCGCCGGCGTGTTGCGGCAGACCTCCGTGATGTCGGAGATATTCAGGGTCACTGAAGAATCTGCAAGCACCGCGAAGAGAATTGAAAAAGCTGCCCGCCGTGTCAGCTTCAGGGATCAGGGGGTGGCAGATGTGGTCGCGGCAAAGCTGCGGGCATTGAAGTCCGGTGCCGGACTGATAACATATTCCGCGGGGGAAAGGGCCTTTGCGAAGGCCTCCCGGATGGAGAAGGCCCTGGAGAAATTTGCGCCCACGGCCTTCGATTTCTGCTCCCGCCACCAGGCGCAGAAAGATGCTGCAAAGCTTGCATATCTTCGAGGACTGGTCCAGGCACAGGAACTCAGATTGCTCTCCCTTTTGAAGATGATGGACGCTCTTGAGGGGGAACGGTAGAAAATGAACCGTATCGGGGCCAGGAAACGGATATTGCTTCTGGTGTCTTTTCTCGTGGCTGGCGGCATTCTTTTGGGCGCCGGCCTTTTTCCACGCAAGGGTGGTTGCTTCGTCAAGTGCTCACCTGTTATTGCCGTGACGAATTACCCATATTTCTCGGTTTTGCTGAAGAACCTCGTTGAGGATCACCTTATCACGGAGCTCAGACTCTGTCTTTCCGAAAGGTTGGACCTCGCACTCTTGCCCGGCAGTTTCAGAGCGCTCGAAAAACGTCTTCGCGGTGCCACGGATCTTTCGAAACTCGTCGACGGTATTGTCAGCGATGGCCTTGATTCACAGCTTGCCTTCCTCAAGACCCGAATGAACGTTGAGATGTTTGCCTCCTGCCTGAACAAGGCCGTACTCTCGGCCTTGAGCAGGGAATTGAAGCGGCTTGGATTTGAGGAAAGCCGAGTTCATGAGGTCCTCAGCGACTACAGGAGAGAGTTTCTCAATTCCCGGCGAGCCCTGGCTACCTATGCGGATGAGGTCAGGGACTTTCAAACCCGGACCGCGGAGTTCCTGCCGGTATCTGCAAGATTGCTTTCCCGTATGACGGTGCTTGGCGGGAAAATGGACGTGGCCGACGGGATACAGGCAAAGCGAGGCGCCGAGGTCAGCGGCAATACGCGGCAGATACTCGACGAGTGCGCGATACACGCAAAAGGGGGCCTCAAGAATATTTCCGCCATTGCGGAGGTTTCTCTTGCAGATTCGATAAGCAGAGGGTTCTGCGGTGCCAGCGGTACGTATCTCACAGCGCGGCTTGAGAAGCTTCGCGGCCTGGAAGGCAAAGCCTCCGTTTCCCCTCAGGATATCGCCAGGGTCCTCGAAAGCGTGGACAGAGCGGCGACCGGCGCTCCTTCGGAATATGTGCGGACATCCACCGCTGAACTTGTCGATATGGCGGCAGGGATCAGAACCTCGTTGACGGCAAGAATGAGGGATGGGATCGCCGCAGTTCTTTTGGTCGTCAACAAAGCCGTGTCGTTGGAAAAAGAAAAGGAACGTGCCATAGATCGCCTTTATAACGGGATAGAGCAGGAGGTCAAGGGGCTTCTTGGCGATGCCGGATCCTTTGCAGCCATAGCACGGGAGAACGCCAGGGTGTCGCTTCTTGACCGGGAAGACATCAAGAAGATAACGGTCCTCCTCGCTGGAAGGAACTCGTCAATGCTGCGCAGAAAGCTGGCGGTGAGGCACTATATTGTCGCCCGAATATCGCTGGAGATGGCCACCGCTATCAGGTCGGGCCTCTCGGGGTTTGATCCGGCGACCATAGACCGTGGTTACGAGGACATGGCCTGGAAGGATCTGGCTCGTTTCAACTATTATCTGCTGAGCATGGAGAACCAGAGGCTCAAGCTCCTTGCGCTTCGGGCAATGACGGAGTCGCTGACCACGGAAGATCCCGATGTTTCCCGGTATGCTGAGGACAGCGGATTGCCCGAAGGGTTTTAGGAGGGGGGAGGCAATGTTTCAGGGGTCTTCTCCTTTCTATCGGCGCATACCGATCAACATGGTCGGTAACGATCATCTGGTCCTGGAAAACTTCGAGAAGGCCAGAGGGTTCGAGATCACCCAGGCCGGCGCCGAGGGAGTCGAGTTTTCGGTCATGGAAATGGAAGTGAACAAGTGTTCCGAGTTCTTGAAAAACCTCACAGCACAGAATGTTTTCATCCAGTTCACAACGCATGTCAACCGTGACCTTAAGGATCTGTTTGACCGGTACAGGCATCTCAATGTCGATCCCCTGTCGGAATCGATGGCAATGGAGAGCATCGCTGAGCTCATGTCGGGCAGAGGTGTTGTCGACACATCGCTCTACTGCACCGTGATCGTTCCGCTCTCCGCCAAAGCTTCCATAGAAGGCAAGAAAAAGAAGCGTTTCGAGGGCAGTGACTTCCTGAACCGCGACAGACAGATGAGGGAAGCGGTGGCGATCCTAAAAGACACTCTGGTACCCCTCGGTTACACCGTGAGAGATCTTTCGGGTGCCGAGATGATGCGAGCCATCTCCAGGATGGTGAACCCTGAAGACCCGCCGCCTGAAATGAGGATGTCGGAATGCGGCATGCTCCTGCCGCTGAGAAAAAGGGTGTTCAACAGCGATTTTTACTCGAAAGACTATTACCTGACCAACGGACGCTACTATTTCGCAACCCTGGTGATGGATACCATCCCCACTGTCATTCCGGTGGGATCGGGTTCCAGGATCCTGCAAAACGTTGATTTCCCGATGGTTATGAACACGACCCTCCTGTGCGAGGACCTGTCGACCATCACCCGGGACCTGGCGCGGCAAAGGCTGATGGCGAACATCTTCAGCGGGAAAAGGACCGCCGCCGCCGTGGAGAACAGGGAGAAGATCACCGCCATCGACGATCTTTTGCAGGACCGGGCAAGACAGGGCTGGAACCTCGTCAAATGTTTCAACAGCTATCTTGCTTGGGACAAGGACATTGAAAAGCTCCAGGAGAAGATCCAGGCCATACGTGTGGCCGTGGCCAAGGCAGTGGATGGGGCAGGTGTGTTCGCCGAATGGATGAGAAAGGAGGGGGCCTTCATTGCGTCCCTTCCGGGGTGTGCCGTCAGGAGCTATGATCCGCACGTCGTTTTTGGTCATGACGTGTTGAAGCTTGTGCCGCTGCGCGGGATGTACCGTGGGGACCGAGGCGAGCCGGCGATCGTTCTCAGAAACCGTTACGGCGGTGTTACGGCACTCAATCCCTTCAGTTCAAGACAGAACAGGTGGGCTGGCCTTGTCATCGGGCCGACGGGCAGCGGAAAGTCGGTTCTCACCAACGGGATCATTGCCGGGGCCATGGCCTATGACCCCGTTGTCGTGGTCATTGATATGTCGAAGGCCTCTTCGTATGAACCTGTTGTTTCCAGCTATGGCGGCAGCTTCATCCCCCTAACCTTTGGGAGCAGTGACAACAGGGTCAACATGTTTGACCTGAGGGTGGGGTTCGAGCAGCCCGCAGGATCGAAGATCCTGTCCCTCAACGCCATTTTCGCGGCGATGCTTGGCGAGGAGGGGAGAGGTGTTGCCAAAGAGACCCGATCCATCCTGGAACGGGCCGTCAAAAGGATGTATGACAGTCTTTTCAAAGAGGAGCCCCGGCTTGTGCGGAATGTGAGAATAACGAACGGAGCCCAGGAAGAGATCTTTTCGGACGCACCTCTATTTGAGACATATATCGAGTATCGCAACCATTATATTGAACGGTTCCTGAATACGGGCGAGAGAAAGGATTTTCAGCGGGCGGAGACGGCACAGTGTCTCGCCACCCCGACCCTCAACGACCTTATGCGGATCCTCGCATCGGACCCGGCGATCAATACAAACGCCAGGGACAGGCAGATCGCCGAAGAGATGAGACGGATCCTCAATCTGTACGCGCAGGGCGAGCAGGCTGCGCTACTGAACGGGGTAACGAACTTCTCCGTTGACAGGGAGATATTCTGCATCCACATGGGCCTTGTCAGTGAGAGAAAGGAGATCCTTGCGCTCCTGTTGCTCCTCTACCGGGACTTCGCGTACCGCAAGGCGGTCTATCTTCCGAACGAGATGCCGCCTTTTCTCACTGCCGCCTCTATCGACTGGATCCTCGCCGCTCAGAGGAGGCCGAAGCTGTTTGTCTACGATGAGTTCCATAACCTGAAGAATAACGAGCCCATTCTTGACGTGCTCGACAAGGACGCAAGGCAGCAAAGGACGCTGGGGCTTGCGACCTACCTTGTGACGCAGGATATCCTCGATGTCGCGGAGAAGGGCAAACACTTTATCTCCGCCGCGTCGAACAAGTATTTCACACGCCACGTATCCCCCGACAATCCGACAATGGAAGGCGTTGACAACCTGGTGAGGATCATTGGTCTTTGCAGCCAGGAAAGGGAGCTTCTCCTATCGCTGAAGTTCTATCCCGGCAGGTACGCCGAGATCCTGGCACTCAACGAGGATATCGGCAAGGGTGTTCTTGTCAACGTTCAGACGCCCCGGACCCGGTGGAGTTACACGACCCACAAGGACGAACGCTACCTGAGGGAGACCGTGGCATCTACGCTCAGGGAGAGGGGGGTATCGCAAGGGCGTGCTCAGGCGGTTGCCGTCGAGGTTCTCTCGGACATGTTTCCTCTCGGGAGTATCGGACAATCCATCGATATCGGGGCCGTAATGAAGAAGATCGATTCAGACGGCTATTTTTCATAAGGAAATATGAGAGGAGGGGGGAGATATCATAGTCCTTCGCACACTGATCGTACTGCTCGTGATCGTCACCGTGGGCGCCCTGCCTGCGCCGGCAATGGAGAAGCAACAGGCGGATGGTTCCGCCATGGACGCCCTGGGGGAGTTCCTTCGAGGAATGAAGACGCTTTCGGGTGGAAAGAAGGCGCTTCCCCCAGGGGATCCCTTTCTGGAGAAGGTGCGCAGGAAATACGAGATACCGGACAGGATAGAGATCTTTGCTCCCCGCGGCGGAAACGAGATCATTGCCCTTGTGTTCGACAGTGAGCATTTGCCCGTTGTGGACGGGAAATGGAGCGAGATATCTCCGGACGAGTATAAGTATCTTCAATCACAACACAGTTTAAAGGCCGTTTACTGCCTCCATGAAAAGGAACCTCTCGATCTCGGGGACGTGATGGTTGCCATCAGACCCGACGGTTCCGGGGCCCTGTCGGTCTATTTCAATGACAAGCGGGGCACTGTCGGATCGGCAAGGATACGCGGCGGGAACGCGATACTCTTCTCGGGTTCGAAGCATATCGTCCGGCCTCTGGCGGCGGGGCTCTGACGATGAGGAAGTTCTCGAGGCCGGCGATGGCGATCACGCTGGGTGTCGTAGTGCTGGCGGTGATATTGTCAGTGATGGTCGGTATGCTCATGAAGAACACCTCCAGGAAGACACGCATCTCTCAGCTTGATGTCAATCGGTCGGGCAGTCCATCGAAGAATACCGGAGAGGAGGTCGGACAGCGGGAAGAGTCCCGGATCGTGGACGAAGCCAGGAAGACCGAAAGCACCATAGGAGATGCGATCAGGAAAGAACAGCAGATGCTCAAGGAAAGCGACAAGGGCGGATACGTCGGCGGGGTTGGTGTGAGAAAGAAGAAAAAGGGGGGCGATCCACTTGTGGATGACATCGTTATGGAAGAACCCGATGAGAGTGATCCTTTGGACCCGTCCATGCCGGGAGACGGGGACGGGAAGAGCATTTACAACGACCCCGCCAGACGAGGAAAAAGAGGAAAAGGCGCCGGAGAAAGGGATGATGGCGAATCAAAAAGAAAAGCATGGGAGTATCTCTACTTTCAGAAAAGCTCCGGTGGTTTTGTCAACAAGCCGCAATCCGTCCCCAGGGACCGGGATGGCGAGAAGGTGGGCCCCTCAGGCGCCGCAGGGGGGCCGAAGGTGAGCTACTATAAGCCTTACCGGGCAGTAGTGGATAGAACCTTTACGTCGGCACAGACAAATGCCGTATTTGTTGCCACCGGAGCCGAGCCTCCCGTAAAAGGTTGGAAAGTGGTCGGCAGGGCTGTGCCCAATTTCACCGACAACCGGTTTCACGTGGAGGTGTCCGGCGTGATCGGTCCCGACAACGCCCATCATCAGATGAAAGGATACGTGGCATCCGTTGACGAGACGGACGGTGTTGTATCGGCGGTAAGGCATGAGGATGTCGCCGGCACGGTCACGAGCGGGATCATGGCCGGGATCTCGTCATTTCTCAACGCCCTCAGAAAGGATACCACAACGGTAGAGGTGGGGGCGGGGGGCGTCACGGTGACGGGTCAGACGAAAAGCGACGACCGTTTGCGGGAAGGCGGCCTGGCGGCGGGAGACACGATCTTCCAGGGGTTGTCGAAGAAGGTGGAGGGCTCGACGAAAAAGAACCCGACCCTCCTTATGGAAAAGGGAGTGCCCGTGTTGATCTATTTCACGCCATAGATCGGGGAAGAAAGGGATGCGCACGAAACTTCTCCTCCAGGTCCTCATTATCATCGCCGCGGTGACGGGCTGCAACGGTCTTGAACACGCGGGACTAGGTCCGGGCGACTCGTCGTTAACGGCAACGGCCGCCGACATGCGGAACATACTTGGTGGTGCGGCGGCGTCAAGACCCTATTCCCGTTACCTTTACAGGATAACGAAAGAGGACGGGAGCGAAGGGGAGTCAGGTATCCTGTCAATGGCTCAGGGAGGCGACGAAAACATGAAGATCGTCGTCGCGGGAGAGGAATTGCGGATCGTACCGGCTGAATCCTTTCGCAGATCGTACAACTGGGAAACGTCGGCGTCGGACCGTGTGCCATTCGGGGGAGGGTATGCAATGGGCGGCAGGCTTGCGATAATACCCGGTCTTTACACGCCTGTCGAGTTTTATCCGGCATGGTTTCCTTGGAACGCGGATGTGAGCGTCGATGCAAAATGCAATCTCCTTATCCGGATGAAAGGGGTGTATGAGAACGAAACCCGGAGGCTTGTGGCCTTTATGGACGCAGGAAGCAGACTGGAAGGCCTGACATGCGATATGCTCGGAACCTTTCGGACGGTGCCCCAGCTCAGGAAACTGGTTACGAGGCTTGGTAAGGAAGGAAAACACAGCCACGGACACTTCTGCGTGCTCCGCCTGTCATGGAGCTCAACCTATGCCCTTGTTGCGATCTCCCGGGAAGGAGTGAGACCATGAAACGTGTTCTTGCTACGCTGTTTGCGGCATGTATATGTCTTTATGCACATTCAGGACAGTGTGAGGTCCTGTCGATACAAGGAATGTCTTCGGAACTGGAAGACGCCTTTCTCGACAAACCGAAAGCCGTCAAGAGTGAGGGGCCAATAGTCGCGAAGACCATCCCGGGAGGAGAAAAGCGGTCTCCGACAGAGGGTGAAAAATGGCAGGCGAGGCTTGCCGCCGTTCTCGATATACCTGCCGCGCCGCCGCCTGAAGGCCTCAACCTCAAATTGCTTGAGACGCCAGGACCGAGGTTCATTATTGCCGTCTTCGATACCGGCGAAGAACGCGTGGTCCACAGGGCGAGAAAGATCACGTGGCCCATGGTAAGAACCCTTTTTGCCGGCGGCACAATGCCTTTCCTGCATATGGTGCCCGCGACGGGGGGGACTTTCAGCACTGGCAAGACATTCTACACCATCATGAGCGACAGGGACGGCTTCAATGTGTCCTACATACCGCAAAGATCGACAAGAAAGGTTTTACTCGCGTTTTCAGGCGACGAGGGGGCGTTTCTCACGCCTGACGGATTTGTCTGCCGGATAAAGAGATGCACATCGGATGGAGGAGGGTTTCAGTGAGGGAAAAGGGTATTTTCAGATGGGGCCTTGCAGCGGTGGTCATTGCATCGGTCTGCGCCCCGGGATGGTTTGCAAACAGCACTGAAACGGTGGATGGAACCCTTAAGAGAGCCCTCCTGTCCGAGGCGGTCGTGAAAGGCGAGGGAGCGAGATCGGTGAGCCTTCATTTCAACGGTGTGTCCCTCAATGACGCTCTTCTTACCCTGGGGAGACAGGCGGGGGCGAGCATTACCATCGACCACCAGATAGATTCCTCGAAGGTGAAAGTGAGCGCATACTACGAAGGGGAGTCTTTCGAGGAGGCCATCGAGACCATCGTTTCCGGTCTTGACTATGCTTACAGAAAGGTGGCCGACGGGGCATACCTTGTCACCCCTTACGAGGAGACCATCCTCAATGTTCACGACGTATATGTGAGGCACAAAGAATCGCTGAGCGAAACCTCATCATCGAACAACCGGTCGCTGAACGGAACGTCTTCCACGTCGGCAGGAGTGGGATACACAGGTTCGGGGACATCGGGGAACTCGTCGGGAACGTCATCGACGGGTGACAAGGCGGAAGATCGTGAGATGTCGAAGGTCATCGAGAGCATCAGGAAGATGCTTTCGGCCAAGGGCGTGGTCACGCCGATGACGAGCGGCTTCGTGTACGTGAGGGACATACCGTCACGGGTCAGGATGGTCAGGGAGATGCTGGATGCCGACTCCAGGAAACGCAAGACCATTACCATGAAGATCACCCTTGTCCGGATAGACTACAAGGACGAGTATGAGACCGGGCTCAACTGGTGGGCGCTGCTCAAGTCGAGAAGCCCTTCCATTGAATTCAATGCGAATTTCACTCAAACGATGGGTAACAGCAACGTTGCCACACTGCTCGTGATCGATGAGGATTTCGCGGGTTTCATAAAGATGCTCGGGACCTACGGAGATGTCCACGTGGTCCATTCGTGGGAATCAAGGGCCGTCTCAGGCGCGGTCCTTCCCTTTGAGATGTCACAGACGGTCTGGTACTCCACGGGCAGCGTCATCCAGGTCGTCAACAACCAGACGATCACGACACCGCAGATGGCAAGCATGGAGGTAGGACTCAAAATGACCGTCAATCCCCTGAAACTGGACAAAGGATATCTCGTGAACACGAGTGTCGATCTTTCCAATCTTCTTGGTTTTCAGGTCGTCGAGAAGGTCGAACTTCCGCAGGTGGAACGCAATTACGTTTCGATACCCATCAAGATGTCCGTCGGCGAGACGGTTGCCATATCAGGTTTCAAGATAAAGAGTGCCGACAAAAAGCGGGTGGGGATACCCCTCCTGGGCGATCTGCCCGTCCTGTCCTATCTGTTCGGATATAACAGCTCCCGGGACAGAACCTCCGAGTTGACGGTGCTCATCAACTTCGTCGAGGAGAAGGGCGACAGGGAGATATGAGGTGAAGCTCTACGTGAAGTTCGACGACAATGTCGTCTTCGATGTTCTTGCCCGGAAAATGGTTGATCCGAAGACGATCAGACCGGGAAGGGGGGCAAAGGTCATTCCCTTTGCGGAGCCTATATTCATACGAAAGCTCAAGCCCCGGGGGAAGCTCTCCCACAAGATAGGGGACCGGTGGATATCGTCGCGACGGGTGTCTTTCGCGTACCTTATGGCCCATTACATGGTGAAGAACAAAAAGACGGTGCTCGCGGGGTTCTTCGACCGCGGGGACGGCAAGTACGTCTTCATGGAGATCAAAGCCGGGAACACGACCATCGAGGCGCGGTACATGCTGAGCGTGGACAGCAGCCCCGGGAACTTCATGGCCATGGCCGGAAGACAGTACGACGGGATATTCGGCGATGCTTCCCTTTCCATGGAACCGGATTACGTTGATATCTCTTACGAGAAGCTCCTTAGAGAAGTGACCATCGGGGTCACTTCCCTTCAAGCCGTTGTCGTGCTTGTCGTTGTTGCCGTCATCATGGGCGCAGTTCTGAACTATGCGGGTGTCTTTACGAAGAGAAAAATGGAGCCCGGCGCGAAGGCGAGAGCGACGAAGGAAATACCACCCCTTACCCATGAGGAGATACGGGCATTGTCGATACTCATCACCGGCGAAGCCCTGGTAAAGTACAAACTCTACGTCGAAACACTTCCCGAAGACATCGCCTTGAGGAACGCTGTTTTCCGCATCCTGCCCGTCGCAGGCTCACCCCGGGGAAAGGGACGGGAACAGGAGCTCAAAGGCACATTGTCTTTTCAGTTCGAGTCCTTCTATCCCTTTCGAGAAAGCAAAAAGAGCGGCGATCTCTTTGTCTTCGGAAAGGAGATCGTGTTCTCGAAAGGCAGGGCTGACATGCGGGCGGCGTTGAACGCTGAGGCCAGAGCCCGGCAGAATACCAAGGCCTTCGAAACCCTCGTGGACCTTTGCGATGTTGCGGCCAGGGGGGACAGGGAGTGGAAGTTCACGGTGGCCCAGAAGGACTACAGGGATGTTGTGAGGATATTCAACGACATCTACCTGTCGCCTGTTGTGATCAACACCATCACCGTCAATGGGGGAAACACGACGGGAGAGTTGACATGCCACAGGTTCTAGATCCGGGAGGCAGGTTATGAGACTTCCATTTATGAAGAAAGAAGACAGAGATGATGATTTCGGCGATGAGTATGCCGGAAACGATCATCCCGTGGAGGGAGAAAGTTCCAACAGAGGCGGAAGCATCCTGTTCAGGGTTGCCCTGTACACAGGGGTTTTCCTGGTTCTCGTGACTGCGGTGGGAGGTTACTATTACCTCAACTACGTACGTGGGTCGCTCAACAGGAGGATCTCCGGTAACCCTTCCGGACCTGTAAGGGTCATCGATATCGGAGGAGGAGAGAATGTTCCGTCCTCGCGGGAGGCGCCGTTCATCGAAGGCCGGGCAGGCGAAACCCTGCGAACGCCCCATCCGTCGTCCCCGGATGCTCGGGTCAGTGATGTGTCAGCCGAAAAGACAGGAGCCGGGGCTCAGGTCGCGTCCGAGACACCGTCCGTGAGGGAGGTATCTCCTCCTCCCGGGACAATTCCATCGCCCGTGGAGAAGGCCGGCCGCGATGGTATGGCGTCGAAGCCCTCTGCCTCACCGGATCAACCCGGGACGCTTCTGAGTCAGCTTGTGTTGAGGGACGACAACCCCTTTCGCGAGAAATTCCTGAAGAGGTTCCAGGATGCCCGGACGCCGAAGACCTCCCTGAAAGAGAAAGGACGTTCAGCCAGATCAGGTCAGGTGCCCCGTTCTTCGCGGTCGGGCCTCACGGGCGGCGAGCTTCCCATCCTTCCCGACATCTCCGATGGAGGTGATCGTCCGGGGAATCTCAGGGTGGTGGGAGTCATACAAACCCGGGAGGCTTCAATAGCGTTGACGAACAGAGGCGAGTTGAGGGTCGGTTCCCTGGTGGATGGCGATGCCGTCACGGCGATCACCATAAACGAGGTCCGCCTGAAAAGCGGAAGAACTCTCAAGGTAACGGCGCAATGACGGATAGGCCCTCGATCATGCCTGATGCGTGCTCAGCCGCCGAAATAGCTGACCGGATCAGATCGCTCGATCGCTTCCATGTGGAGAACGCTATCTCGCGGTATCTTGTCGAGACGAAATGCATGGCACAGGAGTCCTTTGGTCTCTACCTTGACAGGGCAAAACACATAGATCAGAGCGTTTATAACGTCATCTGCGAAATAGAGAACGTAATGACCTACGAGGAACTCCGTACCGTCTTCCAATCCCTCACGGGGATCCCCACGGCTCAGGGTGTGGAGGGACGCATCCGGTATGTCAACGCCGGCAGTCTCATCACGTCCACGATCGAGGATGGCCGGGGCGGCTCTTCCACCCATGTCTATGCCTGGCATCCCATGGCCCTCAAAGACCTCGAGATGGACCATATCGGCGAGGACAGGTTCTTTCTTCTCAGAAAAGATGATTTCCATAACATCGAGATCAAAAGCGGGTTCGCGTCACCGACGGATGCCGCCAGGGCCGTGGTGGCCGATACGCAGGTGTCGAGAAATTTCATCCATCCTTTCATCAGGGACGCCCTCGTCCACGGCGCCACGGACATCCATATCTTTCCACTCCCCACTCAGGATATATACAAGATCCGCTTCAGGCTCCTTGGCGATCTCGTCGACGTCCATACATTGAAGGCCGAAAAGGGACGTTCCCTTGTCAACGTGCTCATCAACTGGGCAAAGGAAATGACGCCCTCCCTCAAAACGGACGAGAAGCGAAGGCCGCTGGATGGCAAGATCATATGCAGAAAGGAAGACGTGGGATGGCACACGGACGTGGATCTCAGGATGTCGCTCATCTGGAAGCCCGACGGGGCAAATAGCGACGTTGTGCTCCGCGTTCTTGCCAGGACGGACATCCGCAACGAGAAACTCCAGGACCTAGGATATCTGGACTACCATGCGGGTATGTTCGCAACGGCCGTCAGCCGCAACCGGGGAATAATCCTCGTTACCGGTCCCACGGGGAGCGGAAAGTCGAGAACGGTGAACACTCTTCTGGCAGGTCTTCCGTCAACAAAATGCATACTCTGTGTCGAGGACCCCATCGAGTACCAGATACCCGGCGGAAGGCAGTTTCAGACCTTTGAGTACGTTGAGGACGCGGGCAGCGAGAAGGGCGGCAAAGCCAGCATACACGTGGTGGGTTTTCCGGAGTTTGCGCGGGCCTTCAAGAGGCACGACCCGGACGTCATTTTCATAGGGGAGTTGCGCGACGAAGAAACGGTCAGCACGGCGGTGCACCTCTCCAAGACGGGACACCTGGTACTGGGAACCCTCCACGTATCGCGGGCCACGCAGATCCCGCAGATGCTGGTGGAGGACTACGGGGTCTCCATAGACGCCGTGGCGGACAACCTTATCATGGGCGTCAACCAGGTCCTGGTGAAGAAGCTCTGCAGTGCCTGCAAAGAGGAGATGAACGAACCTCTGGGCACCATACCTGAGTGGATCAGGAAACTCCGCTATCCCGACAGAGACCTTTTCCTCGACAGTATTCGCGAGAAGAAATTCTTTGTCCCGAGCCTGGCCGGCGGCTGCGATGCCTGCAGAAAGACCATCGGTCGCGGCGCGGCGCGGCGTCTGCTCTCAGCCGGTTATTCGGGCCGCACGGTCCTCGGTGAGGCCATCGAATTCAGGCCCGGCCAATTTTCCGACGGAAAGATATCCGGTTACCACATGGAAGCGAAGGTGGAGGCGGCGGACATGAGCCACAGCATTCTCATGGATGCTTACAACAAGCTGACCCTTGGAACCATAGACATGGACGCGGTCACGAGGCTGCTTTGATGAACACCCTCTCTTGCTATATCGGAAAGAAGGTCAGCGAAATCGCGATCATGAAGAGCCTTCACCTCCTCATGGTCGCGAACATATCCATTCAGGAGGCGCTGCGCAGGGTAGCGGACAAGCTTCCCGACAGTGAAATGGCGGACCGGCTGTCAGTTGCCTCCGACATGGTGAGTAAAGAGGGCCGCACGCTTCCCGAGGCGATGCGCGAGGTGGGTCTTTTCGAAAAATATGTAGACCTTATCGAGATAGGGCAGCAGACGGGAAACCTCAATACAGTCCTCAAGGAACTCATCGACATGGAAGAAGAACTGGCCGCTGCGAAAAAGAAGATCATCTCTGGCATCATCTATCCCCTGGTGGTGACAGGCGTATCGATAGCGGTCGGGTATGGCCTCACCTTTGTGCTCGGGAACATTCTCAATGCGCTGAAGCTTCCAGGCATCGAGAGGGAACTGCCCTACAAAATGGGTCAGTTTATCGTTGCCAACCGCAGCATCCTTTTCATTCTGTATGCGGGAAGTGCCGCCGGGGTCATCGCTGTTGTGGCAAAAAATGCCGACAGGATGCCTGTCATACGCAATGTGTACAACTCTCTCGTTCTTGGCCAGGCGTTCAGGGTTGTATCTCTCGCCCTCATGTCAGGTCTCTCCCCGGCAAGTGCCTTCCGCCGCGTGGCGGAATTCTCGCAAGGCGTCTGGACACAGATATTCCGGATGGTCGCCGAGGAATCCGTATCGCGGAGTTTTTCGGAGGTTATCGATGAGATCGAAGAATATCTGCCTTTCGAAAGCTATTTATTACTCAAGGTGAAGATAGACACGGCGAACATGTCTGAGGGTTTTGCCATGATCGGTACGAAGATGATCAACGACGCCATCTCGAGATTTGCCGTCGTGGGATCTTTTGTGAACGTTTTTGCCTTTGTTTTTGTTGCTGTCCAGATCGTAGTCCTGATGTCGCCCGTATATACCATGCTTTTCACCTTCATCGACAGATCGGCTGCGGGCAAAATGTTCTAGGGGAGGCAAGCGTGGAAAGAAAGGGAGAAGACGCGACATTGAACATGACTGCAGGAAATGGCGGCATCAACGTCAACGTGGCGGAACTCAATATCGAGAACCTCGGTTGGTTCCGAGACGTCCTCGTTTATGCAAAGGAAAGAAACGCCACGGATATCATCGTTGTTGAGAAGCGGCCTGTCAGGCTTGGCATCCTCAAGAAGTGCGAGGTCATGGAGATTGGCGAAGGCATTGTGGTAAAACCAGGCAAGACAGAGATCCTTGCCGCCATCGCCGAAACCCGCCAGAGGAAATTCGACGAAGAAACGGACACCGATGCCGGCACGGCCATCATAAAGCACATCAGAAACAAGGGATACTTCGAATATGCCTTCTCGGTGAAGGATATAGGCAGGTTCCGCATGAGCGTCTCCAGTTCGCAGGAAGGGCTTGGCTTTGCGGCCCGCGTCCTGCCCTACACGATACCCGGACTGGAAGAGCTTGACCCTTTTAACATGCTGGCTGGCATAAGAGGTCTTTTCGATTTCTCCTATTCCTATCCCCGGGGACTCATTCTCCATACGGGTGTGGTTGGCTCCGGCAAGACCACCCTCATTGCATCGGAACTCGATTATCTGGCGGAACGGATGAACGGCGCCGTCTATACCCTCGAGGACCCCATAGAGTATGTCTACCAGAACAAGAGGACAGTGTTTCGCCAGTATGAGATCGGCACCCATATCCCGGGCATCCTGGAAGGGGTGAGGATGTCCTTACGGAACAACCTTGCCGGTCTCGTCGTTGGCGAGGTGCGCACGCGCGAGGAGGTTACAGCTCTTTTCACCGCCGCGGAAAAAGGGTTCCTCGTCATCTCCAGCATCCACACCCCCGACGCCATGACAACCCTGCGCCTCCTCGACGGCTACGGAGATGACCGCGACGCATGGCGCAAGAAAATGGCCCAGTGTCTTACGGCGATCGTCAGTCAGAAGCTCATCCACAAGGAATACACTGTAAACGGCTCGAAGAAGACGGGCTATATCCTTGTCCCGGAGGTCCTCTTCTTTCCGGCAACGATAAGAGCCGGTATAGAAAGGGGGGCATATAACGAGGTGGAAAACGCTTTCCGCGGCAACGCGATAAAGAATGCCGTCACATTCGAGATGTCCCTCTCGGTACTGGAGCAAAAGGGAGTCATAGACAGCTACCTGAAGATGGAGCTTCTCGACAGGGTCGATCAGGGGCAAATCTAGAGAGGAGGAATTATGAAGAAATGTCTGAAAAACAAGGGCGGTTTCACTTTGATCGAATTTGTCGTTGTTGTGGCGCTCGCGGCGGCCCTGATAGGCCTGACGGCGATCCTTCTTGCGAAGGGCAAAGCTGCCGCCAACTTCTCAACAACCCAGGAAAGGATCAGGGCTATTTCAACAGGATTGACAGAATACGCCATGTTCAAGCATTCGCTGCCAGTGGCAGCGGATATGACCACGGACTGGCCCGAGGCCCTCAAGGACTATGTGGAGGCTGATTTCAGGACCGGTGCGATCGCCCATGGATATCAATGTGCTGGAAGCGACGTGGTCCTTCAGACACCTACGTTCGAGAGCACAGACTCGGCGGGCGCTATCCTGACTAGGCTCAAAGACCAGAGAATTTGTGCCGATAGCTCGACTGTTAATGCTAACCTGGGTATTGATTGTGTTCTAACGGCATTCCAGGGTACGGCCCGCTGCCGCTGAGGGAGTTTGCGGGAGCAGTCTCCTGATCCTTTATGTTCCCCTTCATGGCATTCCTGATGCTTGCAGTCCTGCCCTTCGTGCTTCTCTCCGTTCTCGCCGGGATAAGCGGACTGCCATCCTCTCAATATGAGAAGATGGCGAATGACCGGGCGAGATCTGTTTTTCACGAGACGGGACAGGTGCCCGGGAACGTTACGGTGTTGGGCATGGAGATTACTGTCAATGCGGATAAGCTGGATCTCTTTCCCGTGCGCCGGGGGGTGCAGGAAGGCAGGCAGTGGCGCAAGGCCATGATCGAACAGGCCATGGTCGATACCTGCGTTGCGTTGCAGGATCGATGCGGCAAGGATGACATGGCTCTTCTCTGGAGCTTCATGCCGAACGACAGCGGCCCGGTCGCCGAGATACGCGCGGGTCCGGTCTCAACGAGCTTCGACTGCGAAGGAGCAACGGACGTCGATTACGCGCGGTACGGCAGGCATCTCTTCAGGGAGGCGATCCCGGAGGAGATGCTGACGGAAGACTCAGGGGGCACCGTTCGGCATTACTACTATTCCAGACCCGCAACGGACTCCGGATGCTCTTTCTATGACATGGTTGACCTGCGATGACAACGACTCTTATAGGAGATCGCAAAGGATTCACCTTGCTGGAGATCATCGTGACCATCGCCATCGCCTCCGTCGTCATGGGTGCCGTCGTGACCTTCATGGAGAGGGTCATCCATTTCAAAGGCACGGCAGACACCATCAAGAGGTTCGAGAAGATCGAGGGCGCCTTTGAGGTCCTTTACCGGGAAAATGTTCGATACGTGGAGGAGAACTGCCACGGTTGGACCGACCCCGTCTGCAGCGCTCTGGCGATCCTTCCTTCTGTGGACGACGACGATGCATCGGGGAAGACCCTTGCCATTTCCACCGAAAGCGACGCGGTGGTGAGCGCGTTTCGTGAAGCGAACTGCACTCTTTCCGGCGAATCGCCCTTGTTCCGTGCTGCGTGCGTGGATGGATACGGGTCTGATTACACATTCACAGCAACGAAGGAACACACCGCCGGGACTCTCTATCTGAACGGGTACAACCGAATGCCTTACAGTGTGACCATAACGGCGGGCGGGAACACGTCGATGACGGATACGTGGACTTCAGGCCATCTCGACAGCGAATACATGGTCAGATCTCAGGAAAAGCTCCTGACCGTTGCACGGGCAATGAAGTCATATCATCTCAGCCGCCTTACCACGGAAGCGATATCGAATCCCTGCGGAGCGACTGGTGGATTGACGAGCAACGACGACATCATGATCCCCTGGATCTGGCAGGCCGTAGGGAGCGCCCCCGGGGCGAGGTGTTCAGGGGCGACGGAGGGCAGATGTGGTTGCGGGACCTTCGGCAGTTCTATATGGAGCAAAGAGACTGCCAGCAACACGACAACATCCGCCACGATCCTGGCTGTTCTCACCGCCATCAATGCCGGCGATCTGTATCGCACGGACGGTTTCGGGAACCCCGTTACGGTGCGCCTCATAACAAAGGTGGATGGAACACCGGTGGGCGATGCCCCGCCTGTCCCGTGCCCGAAATGGTCGTGGTCGGCGGCACTTCCTCCCTATGGAGGGACGGTGGGGGTGATGAGTGACGGGAAATGGGTCTATTCGCAGAGGGTGATCTATCCGCAGTGACGGGGTGTGACCGAGGGGGACAAGGGGAGGAGGTCGTTCCCACCTGCGGCGAGACGATCTCCGGCTGATGTATCAGAAGGGATGGAGGAAGGCTTTCTTGACGGAGATGGACAGATGAGATACAATAGGTATATTTGCGATACAGGAGGCTGCAAGATGCCTATCAGTCTTAGGATTCCGCCGAAGAAAGAAGAGATGATCAAGCGGGCGGCGAGGAAAGAGGGGAAGACGAAGACCGCGTTCATACTGGACGCGATCGATGAGAAACTGGGCCTCGCGGCGAACCGTGAAGAACGCATCAGGAAAGCGGCGGGCTGGTTGACACCCGAGGAGGCCTCGGAGTTGAGAGAGGACCTTCAGGTCTTTGAAGAGATTCGAGAGGGTGACTGGAAATGAGGCTTGTTCTTGATACGAACATCTACATCGATTTCGGCCAGGGGAAAGAAGAGGTGGTGGACCTCATTGCAGGGCAAAGCACGGAGGTCCTGTTGCCCGTCATCGTCCTGGGAGAGCTATTCTATGGTTTTCAGAAGGGCAGCAAGAGTGCAGACAACGAGACAACGCTTCGGCGCTTCGTCACCGAGCTTGGGGTGTCGATAATAGACGTCGATGAAGAGGTTGCTCGAAAATACTCGCTCATATATTCCGCGCTCTCCGCGAAGGGAACCCCGATTCCTATAAACGACGTCTGGATAGCCGCCTCCTGCATGAGCGTGGGTGGTACCCTCCTCACACGGGACCGGCATTTCGAACACATTGAACAGATAGACAAGATAATCCTTAGATAGTGACGCAGGTACCTGACCGCAGCCGCTTTTCCGTCAACTTCGCGGTGTCGCTTTTTCGTTCCAATTCCGCTGTCCTGTTAAGGATAACCGGCTTTTGGAATTTCCGGGAGAGTGAGAAGACAAGCATAACAGATGAAAGAAGGGCGACTGCGCTGACTTCGGGCGACGTCGAAGGGTGGCTGGAGTGTTGATCCGGTGACCTGGGTCTTCAGAACTTATCTGCCCAGGTCCGAACCCCCTGCATGATCATCTCAACAGAGACGGTTCCGACGACCAACGCCGTGATCCGTCCCGCGATCTCGATGTATCTCTTGATCAGTGCCTCTCGCCTTGGGCGTGCAAAATCGTGAACTATCTTGAGACCCATGATTATCAGGATGGAAATAGTGACTGCCCTTAACACGGAGGCGCACGCCGCGAGGGGGGCAAGTCTTTTCCCTACGATGATGCTGGCACTGATCGTGCCCGGCCCGATGAGCACGGGCATCGCGATCGCACCTGCTAGCTGCTTGGAATCGCCCCGCAGTATCTCAATTGCCGTGGGGCCTTGAAAGACGAACTGGAAACCGATGAGAAGAAAGACCAGGCCCCCGAAGATCTGGAAAGAAGCGAACTCCGCCTGCACGACACTGCTGAACACGACGTCGCCGAGAATAGCGAAGCACAGGAAGACTGCCGTCGCTATCAGCCCGCCGCGAACGATCACCCGGGTGAATTGTCCCCTGTCCAGCTTCTCCACGATATCAATGAGATAAACGATGATCAGGAAGGGATTGAGAAGCACAAGCATCAAAGCTGTTGATTTGGCGAATTCCGTCGTACACTTCCTCTATTTTACTGACCGCTGTGCCACAGGCGGCAATTTCCGAAATAGTAGACTGTAGCGAGTGCGTTGTCAATAGCATGAGCTTGCTGAAACAACAGAACCAGTCAACACAAGACCATGTGGTGACCAAGAGGCGCGTTACGGGGTCACAGGGACTGCCGCCCGCGGCACGACAGGGGGATACCGATGATATGCGGCACGATCCGGCGCCTAGGGGGGCCGCTCCCCCCCTCACCACCTGTACCTTAACCCCGCCATCCCCGCGTGCCGGGTGTCGTCCCCGGAGAAGCTCCCGTCGTAGGCGAGGTGGAGGTGAAGGTTCTCCTTCGCCTGGAAGGTGATGCCCATACGGGCGCCCACCGAGTCCCTCTCCGGCCTGTCTCCCTCCACGGTGAAGGTGGACGCGGGATAGCCTGCGAAGGAGGCGTCAAGGGCGTAGTCCCCGTTCATGAGCTCATGGTCCCACGTCACCCTTATCTCCGGGGTGAGGATACCCGACGACACCCCGTAGTCCTTCGTGAGCCTCACACCCAGGGAGGATACGAGGGAGGAGACGGTATCGGAGCCCGCGTCGAGGGAGAGCGCCCCGGCCCCCCTCTCGGTGAAACCGTCCCTCGTGAGGTGGATGCCGGTGAGGGACGCCAGAGGGATGATATCGACGGAAGGGGTGGCCATCCGGTATCCCCCCTCGATGTATCCCCCCACCGTCTGACCCGCGTAGGAGGCCTTCGCCCTCCTCGATATGGTCCCGAAGGCGATGTCCCTCGTCGTGTCGTACCGGTTGTACCCGTAGGCGGCGATACCGGAGAGGTAGAAGGGGCTCATGTCATAGATGCCGTAGAGGGAACCCTGGTAGGAGGATATGACGGCATCGTCGGAGAGGTCCTTCATGTCCGCCTTCGTATAGGAGTACCCCAGGGAGACGCCGAGAAGGAGAGAGGGGGTGACGGCCCTGTCGAACCCCGCCGCGAACCCCGCCGTGTCGTAGTCGTACCGGGAGGATATGTCGTTGCCCCTCCTGCGGCCCAGGCTCCCGTACCCCTCGGCCCACAGTCCCCGGGAGAGGATGTCCCTTCTTTCAGCCACGCTCCCCAGGGCCGCCATGAGGGTGCCGCCCGCGTCGCTCGCCCTGTCCGTTCTCGAGGCGAGCATGACGGGAAGGTTCGCGAAGGACGATCGGGGTCCCCCGGAGAGAAACCCCCCCATCCTCCCCGACATGACGTCCATGTACCGGCCGAAGGAGGAGAGGACGGCGCCGGGAAGAAAGGTATGGACGAGGCCCCCCATCCGGTCGTAGGCGCCCCTGGCGCCGGATGCGCTCATGCCGAGCAGTGTGTTGATGATACCCTCCATGTCACCCGTCGCGACGGGAGCTATCCTGTCGAGGGAGGACGCCACGGAGTACTGGTTGGAGGTGGCCGCCACGTCGGCGAAACCCGTTGTGTTCCTCGTGAGGAGCAGGTAGACGTTCGTGGGGTCATAGCTTAAGGACGGGGTGAGGAAGGCGAGGTTGCTCGTCACGCTGGAGAAGGTCCCCACCACACTCCCCGCGGTGAGGATGGTGTAGGTGGTGCTCACGTTGTAGGTGCCCGACTCGGCGAGGACGGACACGGTGCCCCCGTTCAAGGTCGCCGTCCCGGTGACGACGAGCTTGTCCGACTGGCCGGAGCTGTTCACCTCCACCTGGTAGGTCGCGCCCGCGTTGTGGCTGTAGTTGCCGGTGATCGTCATGGTGCCGATGGAGTTGCCCGGGGCGAGGATACCGTTGTTGATGACATTGCCCGTGATCGTGCCGGTACCCGAGAGAGTGCCGGAGTTTGTCATGTCACCGGTGAAGCTACCGACGTTCGTGAATGTATCGGAGTTGGTGAATGTGCCGGTGTTGTTCAGCGTTCCGTTGTTGATAAGTGTTCCTGAGTTCGTGAAGGTGCCGCTGTTCGTGAACGTCCCCAGGTTGTCGAACGTCCCCAGGTTGTCGATCGTGCCCGCGTTCGTCTGGGTATGTCCCGCCGCGTTGGTGAGCGTGGCATGGTTCGTGAGGGTCCCCCCGGCGTTGAGGTTCACCGTTCCCCCCGATGTTCCATTGAAGGTGAAGTCCCTGCGGAGTATGAAGTCCCCGGTGTTCGTGAGGGTCCCCCCGGTGAAGTCGTAGGAACTGCCGGAGGCGAGCTCCAGGGTGCCGGAGTTGGTGATGGTGCCCGAACTGTTGAAGGTTCCCGAGTTCGTGAAGGTGCCGCTGCTCGTGATGGCAGCGTTGTTGGTGAAGGTGGCTCCGGTGTAGTTGCTGATGGTCCCGCCGACGCTGTTTGTGAACGTCCCCAGGTTGTCGAACGTTCCCCGGTTTTGGATCGTGCCCGCGTTCGTCTGGGTATACCCCGCCGCGTTGGTAAGGGTGGAGTAGTTCGTGAGTGTCCCGCCGGCGTTGAGGTTCACCGTTCCCCCGTCGGTCCCGTTGAAGGTGAAGTCGCTGCGGAGTATGAAGTTCCCGGTGTTCGTGAGGGTACCGCCGGTGAAGTCGTAGGAACTGCCCGTAGAGAGCTCGAAGATGCCCGAGTTGTTGATGCCACCGGTGTTGGTCAGCTTAGCATTTTCAATTGTTAATCTTCCAGTAGATGTGATTACAAAGGGACTTGCTGTAACCTCGACGTCGCCATACGCTGTCAACAGACCATGGAGGGGGCTGAACCCATTGATATTAGAGGCGGCGTACGCTGGCGTAACAGTGAACAATACAGGGAGCAGGAGCGAAATCAGTGTCCTCGCAAGATATAGCTGCGGGGAAAAAAGTGTTTTGCGGAATGCCCGGACATAAGCAATGTACCGGCAGAACAACAGATGACCCGAAAGTTCCATGACCGTCCTCCTCGACGTCAGGTTGATAGGGTGTCGCCCGCGTTGAGCGGGAAATTACCGTTGCTGAAAGCCGGCTCTCCGGGGACCACATAATCTGCCGCCATGGCAGTTATGGGCAGAAGGGCGGACAGGAAGACGCACAGAACAAAACCTGCATGTCGCGATGGCATAATCCAAGCCATTGCACCTCCTTGAAGAGCACGGCACCTGAGGCCTGCGAGCCCCCTGGGACAACCGGGAGCCCGGACCTCAACAGGTTTGTCATGCGGCCGTAATGACGCGGTCATACATGACAATCCCGTGAGGCCACGCCTGTTCGGGAAACCCATGTCTTCCCATGAAGCGGTGAATGGCTGTTTTCTTATGCTCTGGCAACGATGCGGAAAAGACCTGCAGACATGTTACATTTTTGTCAGAGAGGTGTCAAAAAAAACGTGGTATTAGGAACCTCTCTGGCTTTCCACGGGAGAGGAGGGCTTCAGGTCCGTTACGCGGCGTCTCTCATCACCAGGATCGAAGCCCGCAATCTTTCGCGGGTTATCGGCCTCGCTGATTGCCGATCGCGCGTTTCGACCTTCCGCTTTCAATCAGCTCCGTCTTGCTTCTCCTGTCAAGTTTGATATAAAGTCTTCCATAAGTACCAACTTGGTCCAAAACAGCGTGCAGGCTGACGCCCTCACGGAAGACGCGCGTGGCGCTCGTGAATGAAGGCATGTCAGTACCGGCCCGCACAGGATCATTTTGAGGAGGTTCTATACGTGTCATGGAGTTGAATGAAGATTTTTTGGAAGGCTTAAGCTACATGGACCGTACCCGTCTCCACGGGCCCGTGGAGACGGGTGACGCCGACCGCGTCCGCGAGATCCTTGAGAAGGGAGTGCTTGAGATAGACGGGAGGGACAATTGCGGCAAGACACCCCTCCACTGGGCCTGTGAGGGACGCAAGGTGGAGATAGTCAAGCTCCTCCTCGACGCGGGCGCTGACGTGAACGGGGATAACACCGGCAACGAGACGACTCCCCTGCACCGCGCCTGCCGCGCCCGCCGCGTCGACATCATCGAAGTCCTCCTGAAAGCGGGGGCGGACGTGAATGCCAGGGACGTACTGGACAAGACCCCGCTGGACGAACTGGCGCCGAGGGAATACCTGCCGGGCAAATACATAGAGGAAAAGGAAGGAGAGGTCGAGGCGATCATCGAGTCCTTCAGGGAATACCACCCCGAGCTCGACGTGGATAAGTACCTGGAGAAGTACTCCACGAAAAGGAAGACGGTGTGAACACTGCCTTCCGGGAGGTTTCCCGCCGCCCGTACCCGGGCCCGCGATCGCTTGAAGTCCTTCTACTTCTTCTCGCTTGCGGCAGCGGGCCTGGCCTTGATCGTGAAGGCATCGTCCGCAAGACCCGCACATTCAATATAACTGCCCTTGGCTGCATACGCTTCCCCCGTATCGCGCGCGCTGTCGTAGGTCGGGGTGCCGTCGGGGGAGAATACGACGATCCTTCCCCGTTGGGATCTGGTGAAACTCAGGACGGCATTTTCGTTGGCTGCCAGCCACTCACTGTATCCATCGTTTCCTATCCTCACGGAATTCTCGCCGGTTCTCAGCGCGATGGCTGTTTCCTTCGGGCTGTACAGCATGTCGGAGACCCAGGCCCACGCGGCCCCATCCTTCTCGAAAAGGGCAAGTTCCGTTTGGTCACGGACAGAGTCAAAGGACATGCCCGCGAAATCGGGAGAGCCGATCCTTTTGAGGCCGCTAAAGAACACGTAACCCGGCAGATCGTTGTAGAGCGATGATCTCACAAAATGGGATCGCGTCACCGGGATCGACTCAAAGGGAGAGACATTGCGCCTCAGCCAGACCTTGCCATCCATGTCGATCTTGAGACGTTGCGGGTTCTCCACCGGTTTCACTTTCTGCATAACGATCCTGTCGATCCCGAATGCGGAAATGGAGGCTGCCAGATAGTCTTCCCCACCCGCGCGCTGAAAGTAGTACGTGTCGCCTTTTATGCCGTGGTAATAACCATTACTATATATGAAAGCGACTGCCGGCGTTTTCTCCTGTTCTTTGTAAAGATACAAAATGGCGGTGTCCTTGTCCTCATCGAAAACGATCCGGCCCAATTTGGTGTCATCTGCGTAATAGCCGCCATGGGAGGCGTGACCCTGCGGCAGTTTTTGCGGTTCCGGCGGTATCGATACGGTCTTCTCTTTGTTCGGAATGAGCTTCTTCCCGACCAGCACCGCATCCAGTATATTGAGCGCGATCATCATTGCGCCGCTTTCGGCTCCTGAAGCAATGACCGCAACGGATATTCTCTTGTCGGGAACGGTGTAGACCATCGAAGAATAGTTGGCGGTGCCTCCGCTCTTGCCCAGTACCTGGATCCCTTTCGCGTCATAGCGAGGAAGGCCTATCAGGTCCCAGCCAAGCCCATATGAAAATGAGGGATTCCTCAGCGCGGGTGCGAGGGCCGAAGGCTGCGCGGATCTCATCTCCGCGAGAGATGATCTCTTCAAGAGCTTATCCTTCGCCAGCAAGGAATCCGTGAAAAGGCAAAGCTCTTCGGCAGTTGACGACAAACCTCCGGCACCCAGGATCGAGATCGTTTCGAGGGGATGAGCTTTTCCGGTCTCAGGTTCATAATATAAAGCCACGGGCTTGTCCTTGATCTCCCCCAGGCCCATGCCGGTGTTCTTGAGACCCAGCGGCTTGAAGATCCTATCATTGAGGAAGTCCGTGTATCTCCGGCCGCTTACCCGTTCCACTATCATCTCCGCCAATGTGAACCCGTCATTGCAGTACGCTGCCATCGCACCCGGGTCATGCTTGAGATGGGCGCGGGCCAGGGTGTTCATCGTTTCCTGCTTCAGATTGTCATCGTACTTGAAGCAGAAGGAATTCGCGTTCTGGGTCCCCGGCATGCCGGACGTGTGGTTCAACAGCATCCTTACGGTGATCGTCTTGTACCTGTCGTCGGCCATCTTGAATTCCGGGAGATAGAGCCTGACCGGTTTGTCTAGGGAGACCTTGCCGTCCTCGACGAGCAGCATGATCGCGGCAGCCACGTACATCTTGCTGATGGAGCCGATGTTGAACAGCGTGTTCCTGTCGACGGGGACGCTCTTTTCCCTGTTCGCCATGCCGAAGCCTTCGGCGTAAACGACCTTGCCGTTGACCGTTATGGCAGCGGTGGCGCTCCCGCACTGACCGTTGTTTATGGCCTGCCAGATCTCGCTGCGGGCCGTTGCAATAGCGCTTTTGTAGAGATCAGGCCCTTCTTTTGCTGTTTTGCCTGATGCAAGTGAGGTCACGAGCACGAAGCAGAGACAGACTGCGACGACAAGTCTGATCCTTGACATTAACACCCTCCCTTTTCTGTCGTGGCGAAACGAAGCTTCCTTATGGAAAGGAGTATAAGAAGATTGGTCTTTCATGTCAATCACATGTGACCGCACGATGTGAGGTTCGGATGTTTGCTGCCGAGGGATAGAGCCCTATTGTGTGCAAAGCACATTATGATGTACATTTGATGTGATGCTTTATCCCATTCTCATTGTTGAAGACGACCAAAAGATAGCGCATATAGTCAAGGTCTACCTGGAAGGAGCCGGATTCCGCACAGTGCACGCAGGATTGGGGAAGGACGCGCTGGAGGAGGCGAAGAAAGAGAGGCCCCTCCTCATAATTCTGGACCTGATGCTGCCCGACATGAGCGGAGAGGAACTCTGTCTTCAGCTGAAGGAGATAGCGGATGTACCCGTGATCATGCTTACGGCCAAGTCTTCCGAGGAGGAGAGGGTCGCGGGTTTTGCTCTTGGTGCCGATGACTACGTGGTAAAGCCTTTCAGCCCCAGAGAGCTTGTGTTCAGGGTGAAGGCCGTCCTGAAAAGGTTTCAGAAAGGGGACCTTTCCGGGTCCGAGCCGATAAGCTTCAACAACGGGTCGCTCCTTCTCGACGGCCAGACCTACATGGCTACGCTGAAGGGGAATCCCGTGCGGCTCACATCGACGGAGTTCAAGCTGCTCTTCACCCTCGCCGGGTCCCCGGACAGGGTCTTTACGAGGAGCGAATTGGTGGAGAAGGCGCTCGGTTACCAGTTTGAAGGTTACGAGAGGAGCGTCGACGCCCATATCAAGAACATCCGCAGGAAGCTCGAAGACGATTCGCAGAATCCTGTCTTCATCCATACGGTCTATGGTGTCGGCTACCGGTTCACGGGAAAAAGAGATGCTTAGGAGTCTTCACCTCAAGTTCCTTCTCCTCCTTCTCGCAGTCGTTGCCATCTCCCTGGCAAGCACCGTTCTGTTCCGGCATTTTGTGATCGAGGATTTCAAGGCCTACCTGGAAGGGGAGGCTGAGGACAGGGTCTACCTGATACAGGCTGATCTGGAAGGTTCATACGAACGCAGCGGTGGATGGAAGACCGATGTCCAGGCTGAGGAGGCCATACGGGCCTTGATGTCCGGTTTCGAGATGAGGCTTACCGATGAGGACGGAAAGCTCGTTATCGACACGAACAATGCCATCGAGAGCGCTTCTCCCCTTGTCAAGAGGAGATTGAAGGCCCTCGCGCAGTTCAATGTGCCCGGCGGGGCCGGCGCGTTCGTGCCCTATCCCCTGTTCCTCGCCGGAAAGCAGATAGGGACCCTGGAGATCAGGCAACTGCGTCCCGTGAGAGAAGGCGTATTTCTCCAGAGGTCCAACTGGTTCCTGGTATTCTCGATCGCTATCATCGGTGGTATCGCCGTACTTATGAGCGTCTTTTTCTCCCGCCGTCTTACGGGTCCTGTGAAGGAGTTGGCGGTGGCGGCATCCGCCATCAGCCGGGGCGACCTGAAGAGGCGCGTTGTCGTATCGAGGCATGACGAGGTTGGAGAACTGGCGGAGAGATTCAACTACATGGCGAAGGCACTTGAGACCCAGGAGATGTTGAGGAGAAAACTGATAAGCGACGTCGCGCACGAACTGAGAACCCCTCTCAGCGTCATGCGGGGAGAATTGGAGGGCCTGATAGATGGTTTGATACCCAGCGATCCCGCTCGTTTCCAATCGCTCTACGAGGAAACGGGGAGACTCAGGAACATGGTCGACGCCATCGAGGAACTGGGCAGGGCAGAGGCGAGCCTGCTCTCGCTGAAGCGTCAATGGATGGACCTCGGGCCCTTCCTTCAGAACATCGTGGAAAGGTTCAGGACACAGTCTCAGGAGAGGGGAGTGACGATGGGCCTTATGTGCCCCGAGGGTATGAGCCTTAACGCCGACCCCGAACGATTGAGCCAGGTGATCCTGAACCTCCTGGCCAACGCCCTCAGGGCCACTCCCGCCGGTGGGAGCGTTTCGATCCGGGTGGGACCGGCGGGAGGCGGCCTGGAGATCATCGTCACAGACACGGGCAGCGGGATCAGACAGGAGGACGTTCCTTTGATCTTTGAAAGGTTCTATCACGGTCCCGGAGGAGGTCTCGGGATCGGCCTTACGATAGTGAAGGAGCTGGTGGAAGCCCACGGCGCGAGCATAACGGTGAAGAGCATGCCGGGAGAAGGCTCATCCTTTACGATCCTTTTCCCCCCTGAGGTCGTTCACAATTCTTCATGATCTCTTCGTTACCTCTTCACAGTGCTTCCTTATACTGTGTACATGAAATTCACACACACAAGGAGGTTTCAGATGAAGAAGGTACTGGTAGCAGCATTGGTTGTGGCGGTGGGATTCTCCCTTGGAGGTATGGTGTGTACGGCGTGGGGAGCGGCTCCCGGTCCGGCGTACGGCACCAAGGTTGACGTCAATGCCCTGAGAAGCTTTCAGAAGGAGACCCTTCCGTTAAGGGACGAACTGATTGCAAAAAGGGCTGAGATCCAGACAGAGTACGCAAAGGAGAATCCGGACTGGAACCGCATAGCGACCCTTCAGAAAGAGATGGTCGATCTGAGGACGAAGATCCAGAGCACGGCTCGGGCGAAGGGCCTCTCTGACAGGGGTTACGGTCCCGGCTACGGTCGGGGTCACGGCGGCTGGATGATGGGCCGCGGTGGTTACGGACCCGGCTTCAAGACCGGCTTGAGAGGTGGTTACGGACCCGGCTTCGGCGGTGGTTACTGCCGCACGTGGTAAAGGACAGGCGGGGAGCAGGACCGCGGAACACAACCGTGGCCGTGCTCCCCGGGGAGTTTGAACTGTGAAGCGCATCATGTGTTTTATTGTTTTTCTTTTTGTGGTGTTGACGCTGCCCGCTGTCTCGGTGGGGCAGCCCATGAGAAGAGGCATGTATCGTGGTGCGCCTTACGGCCACTATTGCCCGGGCAGGCGGTGGGG
>JAAYAK010000120.1 GCA_012719415.1 Syntrophorhabdus sp. | reverse complement strand
ACGATCAAGGTTGATGCCGACAAGTGCAACGGCTGCCGTGGATGCGAGATAGTCTGCTCGGCCTTTCATTCAACGCCGAGATACAGCGGCATTAATCCGGCAAGGTCTCGCATTCAGATAATCCGCGACCCGCTTAAAGACATATGGCTTCCTATATTCGCCGGCGAATACACCCCGGCGGAGTGCATGGGCAGGGACAAATACGTCATCGACGGCAAGGAATACGATGAATGTACCTTCTGCAGGGCCACCTGCCCCTCCAGGGACATATTCAAGGAGCCCGATTCGGGCCTTCCCCTGAAGTGCGACATGTGCGAGGATGATCCGCCACGCGAAAAGCCGATGTGTGTCGAGTGGTGTCTCAATGACGTTCTGACCTATGAGGAGAGGGAGGAGGAAGTAGAAGAGGGCCTTGAAGCGGAAGACGTAGAAGTAGGCCTTTCCTCCATGATCGACAAATACGGAATGGACAAGATAACCGATGCCCTGGCCCGGATGTCCCAGAAGGGCTAGAACATCAGGATAACAGAAGAGGATTAATTACCGTGGAAATCATAGCCCCCTTCAAAGAGGTAATAGACGAGATAAAGGAGAAAGGCGGAGACGCGATAAAGTACTGCTACCAGTGCGGCAAGTGCGACACCGTCTGTCCCTGGAACAAGGTGCGCAAGTTCTCCATGAGGAAGCTGATCCGCGAGGCCACCTTCGGCATAAGCGAGATCGAGAAGGAGGAGATCTGGCGCTGCACCACCTGCGGCAAGTGCCCCCAGCGCTGCCCCCGTGACGTCAGGCAGATCGACGACATGATGGCCATCCGCAGGATGGCGACGGGCTACGGCGTCTTCGCCGGCCCCGTCAAGCCCTACCGCGCCGTGGCCTCAGGGCTCTCCGGCCAGGGCAACCCCTTCAACGAGGACAGGAAGACCCGCGCGGCCTGGGCCGACGGGCTCGGCGTCAAGCCCTTCAAGGAGGGGATGGAGTACCTCTACTTCCCCTGCTGCTACTGCAGCTACGACCCCCGCCTGAAGAAGGTCGCCCAGGCGACGGCGAAGGTCCTGAAGAAGGCGAACGTCAGCTTCGGGATCCTCGGCGAGAAGGAGGTGTGCTGCGGGGAGTCCATACGCAAGACGGGCAACGAGGACCTCTTCAAGAAGCTCGCGAGGGAGAACATCAAGGCCTTCATCGACGCGGGCGTGAAGAAGATACTCGTCTCCTCCCCCCACTGCTACCACACCTTCAAGAACGAGTACCCCGAGTTCAAGGTGAGCTTCGACGTCGTCCACGTCTCCCAGCTCATCCCCGGGCTCATAAAAGAGGGCAAACTGAAACTCTCCGGCGCGTACGCGAAGAAGGTCGCCTACCACGACCCCTGCTACCTGGGCCGCCACAACGGCGTCTTCGACGACCCCCGCGAGGTCCTGCAGGCGGTCCCCGGCATCGAGTTTGCCGAGCTGCCCGAGGCGCGCCTCGACTCGACCTGCTGCGGCATGGGCGGGGGCAGGGTCTGGGCGGAGACGGAGAAGCACGAGCGCTTCTCCAACATACGGGTGGACCAGGCACTGGAGAAGGGCGCCGTCGAGCTCGCCACCGCCTGCCCGTACTGCATCACGGCCCTCGAGGACTCGCGGCTCGTCATGAACCACGCCGACGAGATAGAGGTTAAGGACATCACGGAGATCATTGCCGACGTGATGGAGTAGTTAGAGAAGAATAAAACCGATGAGGTGACAGAAAGTGGAAAACGTCATATCGCTCAACGAAAATATCAAGGAGCTGGTGAAGACCGGCCCGCAGGGCAACTTCGGCGACGTCATGGTCGTCGGCGGGGGCATAAGCGGCATCCAGGCGTCCCTGGACCTCGCGACCGCCGGCTTTCGGGTGTACCTCGTCGAGAAGTCCCCGTCGATCGGCGGCCACATGGCCCAGCTCGACAAGACCTTCCCGACCAACGACTGCTCGATGTGAATTCTCGCACCCAAGCTGGTCGAGGTCGGCCGGCATCCCAACATCGAAGTACTTACCTATACCGAGGTTGACAGTGTCGAGGGGCAGGCGGGAGACTTCAACGTAACGCTCCTGAGAAAACCCCGCTATATCAGGGAAGACAAGTGCACGGGCTGCACCGTCTGCGTGGAGTACTGCCCGGCGAAGTACCCGGACCAGTACAACCAGGACATATCGATGAACAAGGCGGTCCACGTCTACTTCGCGCAGGCCATCCCGCTCATCACCTACATAGACGAGAGCTGCCTCTACCTGAAAGAAAAGAAATGCCGCATCTGCGAGGCGGTCTGTAAGAACGACGCCATCGATCTCAACCAGCAGCCGAGAAAGGAAGAGATCAACGTGGGCGCCATCATCCTCGCCCCGGGCTTCGAGCCCTTCGACCCGAAGGTCCGCGAGGAGTACCGCTACGGCGAGTTCCAGAACGTTGTCACGAGCATGGACTACGAGAGGCTCCTGTGCTCCACCGGCCCCTACGGCGGCGAGATACTCCGCAAGTCCGACCTGAGGCACCCCCACAACGTCGCCTGGATCCAGTGCATCGGCTCCCGCCAGGTGATAGAGGGCGGCAACAGCTACTGCTCCGCGGTCTGCTGCACCTACACCCAGAAGCAGGTCATCCTGACGAAGGACCACGACGCCGACGCGAAGTGCACGATCTTCCACAACGACGTGCGCGCCTACGGCAAGGACTTCGAGCGCTACTACGAGAGGACCGAGGCCCTCCCCGGCATCCGCTTCTTCAGGAGCTACCCCTCGATCGTTAAAGAAGACCCGGTGACGCACAACGTCACCATCCGCTACTCCACCCCCGAGGAGGGGGTCATCGAGGAAGAGTTCGACATGGTCGTCCTCTCCATCGGCATGAACCCGCCGAAGGGCGTCGAGGATATGGCGAAGCAGTACGGCATCGAGCTCGAGTCCCACGACTTCTGCAAGCTCGACCCCAGGAACCCCATGATAACGAACCGCCCGGGCATCTTCGTCTCCGGTGCCCTCCAGGGCCCCATCGACATCCCCGAGTCGGTCTTCAGCGCCTCCGGCGCCGGAAGCCAGATCGGCGAGATGCTGGACTACCGCCGCGGCAACCTCTCGAAGGAGAGGATATACCCCGAAGAGAGGGACGTGTCCCAGGAGGAGCCCAGGGTGGGCGTCTTCGTCTGCCACTGCGGCGCCAACATCGGCAGGATCGTCAACGTCCCCGGCACGGTGGAATACTGCAAGACACTCCCCAACGTCGTCTACGCCCAGGAGCAGCTCTTCTCCTGCGCCACCAACTCGGCGAGGGAGATAACGGACAAGATAAAGGAAGAGGGCCTAAACCGCGTGGTCGTCGCCGCATGCTCCCCGAGGACCTTGGAGCCGCTCTTCCGCGACACCCTGCGCGAGGCGGGGATCAACCAGTACTACTACGAGATGGCCAACATCCGGGAGCACAACTCCTGGGTCCACCAGAAGGAGAAGGAAGAGGCCACCGAGAAGGCCCATGACATCATCAGGATGTCCGTTGCACGGGCCTGCCAGCTCGCGCCCCTCCAGGAGTTCGACCTGCCCGTCGACAAGAGGGCGCTCGTCGTCGGAGGCGGCATCGCCGGCATGAACGCCGCCCTGTCCATAGCGAACCAGGGCCACGAGGTCTACCTCATCGAGAAGGAAAAGGAGCTGGGCGGCATCGCGAGGAGGATCCACACGACCCTCCAGGGCCTCGACGTCCAGGAGTACTTAAGGGACCTGAAGGCGAAGGTCTACAAACACCAGCTCATCCACGTCTACCACAACGCGACCATCACGGAGGCGACGGGCTACGTCGGCAACTTCGTGACAACGGTTGAGTCCGACCGGGGCACCACCGCGATAAAGCACGGCGCCTCCGTCCTCGCCATCGGCGTCGACATGTACACCCCCACGGAGTACCTCTACGGCGAGGATGAAAGGGTACTGACCCACCTCGAGCTGGAGGAGAGGATAACGGCAAACGACGAGAAGGTGGTCAATGCCCAGAGCCTCGTCATGATCCAGTGCGTGGGCTGCCGCAACGAGGACCGCAACTACTGCTCGAGGATATGCTGCAGCGAGTCCATCAAGAACTCCCTGCTCCTCAAGGAGAAGAACCCCGACATGGACATCTACGTCCTCTTCAGGGACGTCAGGACCTACGGGTTCAACGAAGACTACTACCGCCTGGCCGCCGACAAGGGCGTCAGGTTCATCCGCTACGAACCGCAAGACCCGCCCGTTGTCGAACCCGGCAAGGCAGAGGACAAGCGGCCCGTCCTCAAGGTCACCGCGACGGACTACATCCTCGGCAAGAAGCTCGAGCTCGACGCCGACATCATAGCGCTGGCGGCCGCGGTCATCCCCTCGGCGGCGACGAAGGAAGTGGCCGGCCAGTTCAAGGTCACCCTCTCCCCCGACGGCTTCTTCAAGGAGGCCCACGTGAAGCTGCGCCCCGTCGAGTTTGCGACGGACGGCGTCTACCTCTGCGGGCTTGCCCACTATCCGAAGTTCATCCAGGAGACGATCAACCAGTCCTACGGGGCGGCCGGAAGGGCCCTTACCCTCCTGTCCCACGATATCGTCGTGGCATCGGGGAGCGTCTGCGCCGTCAACGAGAAACAGTGCATGGGCTGCGGGGCATGCGTCGAGGTCTGCACCTACGGCGCGCTCGAGCTCAAGGAGACGAAGCAGGGCAAGAAGGTCGTCGTCAACCCCGTTCTCTGTAAAGGGGACGGACTGTGCAACACCAAGTGTCCCACGGGGGCGATCCAGCTCAGGCACTTCACCGATGAAGAGGTCATAAGCGAGATCGACGTAGTCGTCCCCGAGGACGAGATCTTAAAACAGATCGACGCGGCAGCAGCCGCCGATGCGTAAACCTTAAGAAGGAGGTGGGAACAGATGAGTACAGCAAAGTTTAAACCGAGAGTCCTGGGTTTCGCCTGCAACTGGTGAGCGTACGGCGCAGCTGACCTGGCTGGAGTCTCCAGACTGCAATATACAACTGAAATGAGAATCATCCGCGTCATGTGTTCCGGACGGGTGGACATGGGATTTGTGCTCAGGGCCTTCCAGAACGGAATAGACGGTGTCTTCCTGGGTGCGTGCCACCTTGGCGAGTGCAACTACATCACCCACGGGAACTACCAGGCCAAGAACATGGTGCTCCTCATGAGGAGGATCATGGAACACGTCGGCCTCAACCCCGAGAGGCTCCGGATCAACTTCATGTCCGGTGCCGAGGCGAACGTCTTCACCGAATCCGTCAACGACTTTGTCAAGACGGTAAAGGGCCTTGGCCCCATCGGCAAGGGCGAGGGCATCGAGCCCGGGGAACTGAAGGCCCGCCTTAATGACCTCAAGAAGCTCATCCCCTACTTCAAGATGGTAAACCGCGAGAAGCTCGCCTCCCGTCTTGAGGGTCACGACCACGAACAGGAGGAGAAGCTCTTCACGAAGGAGGAGATAGACAGGCAGTTCGCAGATGTCTACTCCTACTACATCGACCACGGGAAGTGCCAGGCCTGCATGACCTGCGCGAGACGCTGCCCCGTCGATGCGATCATAAGCGTGAAGCAGCAGATCCACATCGTCGACCAGGACAAGTGCATAAAGTGCGGGACCTGCTTCGAGGTCTGTCCTCCCAAGTTCCGTGCCATATCGAAGATCACCGGGCCCGTACCGCCCCCTCCCCCCGAGGACAAGAGGGCCGTCATCAGGAAGGGCAAGGAAGAAGCAGCGGGGTAATACCACCCGCCATCGCATGGAGTTCGACAGGTATCCATCCGGCAGGGGAAGCCGGGTGGATACCTTTTTTT
>JAAYAK010000119.1 GCA_012719415.1 Syntrophorhabdus sp. | reverse complement strand
TGTTCATTTGGCTACCTCCCTTTCTTTTAATTGTGGTGTTCCTGCACCACTGTTAATGGTTCAAGAAAGATGGTAGCCTTTTAACTGTCTGTCGGGCAAGGGGCTTTTATAACATAGTCACTCAAGCGGCTCAAGCCGGGTCATTTGGCCAGGATCCACCGTATCGCGCCGAGTATGGCCAGGTGGCCGGGGTAGAAGGCGTAGAAAAAGACCTTCATCTTCGGCCCCAGCTTCCCGTTGTAGAGGGCGATGATGGGAACGGCGAGCGCGGCCAGGGGCTCCATGAGCGAGACCCGGGCGTGGGGCAGGATCCAGGCGAGGGTGGGCATGAAGTTGGGGTCGTCGAAGTACCGCCAGACGATCCCTCTCAGGGTGCAGAGCACGGCGGTGATGAGGACCCAGAGGAACATCTTCCTGTGATTCCCCATGAAGTAGTGCATGACGAAGATCATGAGGGCCCCCGGCAGGCCGTAAGAGGCCTTCACGAACTCCAGGGATATACCGGCGAGAAGAACGGGCACGAAGCTCTTCTTCTTCTCGTAGGCGTATATCGCGTAAAGTCCCGCGGCAAGGGTGAAGAAGACGTTGAAATGGACCACGGGATAGCGGAACGCGAACATGTAGAAGGGTTGGGAGACAAGAGAAAGGAGAAAGAGGCGCCCCAGGTAGGACGTCTTGTCCTTCGAGTGGCTGTAACCCTCGGCGATGAGATAGGCGAACATGGGATAGGCCAGTCTGCCGATGGCCCGCATCACGGGTTCGTGGGGAAAGAAGATGGACCCGAGGTGGTCGACCACCATGAGGGCGCATGCCAGAAGCTTCAGTGTCGCTGAGGTCATATCCTGTATCTCCTTGATCGTGAAGCAGATGTCACAAAGATATTTCGGAAACTTGCCCGCCGGACCTGTCCTTTCACTTGTACCACATCTGACCTGATGGGGAAACTCTTTTCCCTTTCCGTGGCAGATAATGGCGGCAATCGGGAGGGCGATGTGGTAACATGGGCGTGCAACGACATGGCATTCACCGTTACGACAAGCCGTCCGTTCCGTGCCCGGTGTTCCATTGCGCTGACAGCGTTTCTTCTCCTGTTCTCCTCTTTTGCGGTTGAGGCGCCGGCAGGGACCTTTGAAGAGGAGGTCTCCGCTCCCCTGACGCCGTCATTTTCCGTCGGGGCGAAGATCAGGTATCTTTTCAAGAGCCACACCTCCTACGAGTTCGGCGACCCCTATTTCCCCTACCAGGAGCAACTTAGCAGGCTGGAATTCCCCCTTGACACCTGGTGGGCCGGGCTCGACATGAGATTGAGGTTCCGCCGCTTTTCCGTCGGGTTGGAGGCCCTCACCAGCGTGAAGCAGAACGCCCACGGCGAGGCCGAGGACTCCGACTGGGAGAGCGGTCCCGACGACAAGACCACCTACAGCACATCGCAGATGCGTGTCGCTCCCAGCTACATGGTGCGTTTCGACGCGGACCTTGAGGTCTCCGACTGGCTCGGCCTGCCCGGGTGGCTGAAGATAAAGCCCCTCGGGGGGATACGTTATCAGAGGTTCAACCTTGTCAACCACGACGGTATACAGTACGACCTGACCGGAGCGTCGGGAAACGCCCTGCTCCCCGGGGAAAGCATCCGTTTCAAGCAGACGTACTGGCACTATTTCGTCGGTCTGCGCTCCGTTATCGACCTTTCCCGGCCGACGGGCATACCTTCCCTCACTCTCGACCTGCAGGCCGACTGGGCCTACGTGGAAGGCATGAACGAGGACAATCACCTGCAGAGGGCAGGCAGGCGGTTCACGTACGAGGACACGTACGGCGAAGCCTGGCACTTCTCGATGGGGTTGAAAAAGGAATTGGGGAAGGGGTTTTCGATCGGTCTCGATGGTGACTACCTGACGATATCGACCACGGGCAACCATCGCCTCCTGAACCGGACCTTCGGCATGGATATGAGCTTCTCGAACGGGGTCAGGGTGTGGTCCGATCAGGTGAGCCTCGCCCTCACCCTCGAGTATCGATTTTGATGGAGGATCCCTTCAGGATGGTGGTCCAGGGGATGCGCCGCGTTGCCAAAGGGAATGCAACGATGGACCAGCCGCGCGGCGCATGCCTGGATTGTGAGTTCCTACCCCCACTACCCTGCTACTTTGCCTTCGCAGGGCTCCCCTTCTTCTTTGCGATCGATTTCCTGTACTGGCTGCCATATTTTTCGATCAGCCTGTCCACCGTTCCGTTATTGATGAGTTCGTCGAGCTTCTTGTTGATCTGGGGAAGGTACTTCACATAGGGAGACTTTTTGGAGATCCCCATGTACCAGTTCTCCACGCAGACCTCCTTGGAAAGGAGTTCCACCTTGTTCGTCATTCCCAGCTTGTCCGCCTCGAAGAGGCCGGAATACATGGCATAGATGAAGTAGTCCGCACGGCCCTTCAGAAGTCTCGAGAAGCTCTCTTCCACCGTCGCCGAGCGGGTGACGGTAAGCTTCTCGGCGAGGAACCGGTCGAAGGCCTGACCGAAGCTGTCACCGACGGTCGTCACGCCTTTCTTCCCGACGAGGTCGTCCCACTTCGAATAGGGGAACCCCTTGCCCTTGGCCACGAACGCCACCACGGGGTCCTTCGCGTAGGGATTGGAGTACTCGAAGAAGGCTTTCCTGTCCTCCGTCATGTACAGGCCCACGAGCACGTCCACCCTGCCTTCCTTCGCCTCCTGCTGGACCTTGTTCCAGTCCCCGCTGTAAGGCGTCTTCACCGTGACGTTGAGGTCTTTGAAGAGGAGCTTCACGAGTTCGGGCGCGGCGCCGATGATGTTGTTGCCCTCTTTCCACATGATGGGCGCGTACTCGGGATGTCCTGAGGCTATGAGCGTTTCCGATGCCAGGGCAACACCCGAGAACACAAGACACATCGCCGCGGCCGCAAGGATGAAGTAACGTTTCATGCAATACCCCTTTTCCAGAAGAATGTGATCTGTTGAAAGTGGAAAAATACTACCACAATCTTGTCTTCGTTAAAAACAAATTTACCGACATATTTCATTTTGCGGTGTTACGGTATACGATCGGCGCTCCCGGGAAGGGAACGGGAAGTGCCCGGGAGACTTGCTACGGGGGGCCGTCAAGAACCTTCCGCACGATCCGGATGAACTCGTTCCTGTCTGCTGGTTTGGTGAAGAAATCCCTGATGCCCGCCTGCCTCATCCTCTCCATCGAGACGGGTTCGTTGAGGCCGGAGCACATGATGATGCGGATATCCGGGTCTATGGCGAACAGAGCCCTCGCCAGCTCCAACCCCGTCATATCGGGCATGATGTGGTCGATGACGACAAGGTCGAAGGCGCCGGGGTCGGCACGAAAGAGGCGCAGCGCCTCGGTGCTGCTCGTGGCTCCCGTGGCCCGGTAGCCGAAGCGCTGAAGTCTCTGTGTGCTCATCTCGACGATGAATTCCTCGTCATCGACGACAAGGATCGATTCCGGTCCTTCGAGAGCGGCTTCGATCCTCTCCATCTCGTCGGCCTCACCCGTCTTGACCTGGGGGATATAGACGCTGAAGGATGAACCGTTTCCGGGTCTGCTCGACGCCGTGATCACACCGTCGTGATTCCTCACTATGCCGTGGACGACGGCGAGGCCGAGGCCCGTTCCCTCCCCGGGGGGTTTCGTGGTGAAAAAAGGTTCGAATATCCGTTCCATGGTGGCCGGCTCCATGCCGCGACCATTGTCACTCACCGTCAGCCTCACGTAGCGGCCCGACGGCAGGTCCTGATGGAGCGCTTCTTCCACGGAGGAGACGATCTCTTCCGCAATGGATATCTCGATGATCCCTCCCCTTTCGTTCATTGCCTGGGCTGCGTTGGAGCAAAGGTTTATCACCACCTGGTGTATCTGGGTCGGGTCGGCGGATACGAGGTCGGACCGCGCGGTGTTTCTTCTCCGTATCCCTATGGTCGCCGGAAGGGTGGCCCTCACGAGGGTGACGACCTCGTCGACGATCTGGTCCAGGGAGACGACCTTCTTCTCCTGTTCGCTCCTGCGGCTGAAGGCGAGGATCTGCTTGACGAGGTCGCGGCCCCGATGCGCCCCTTTCAGGACATAGCCGAGCCTGCGGTGAGCCGGAGTGTCTTCGGGAATGTCGTCGAGGACCATTTCGGTGAAGCCTATTATGCCGGCAATGATGTTGTTGAAATCGTGGGAGATGCCCCCTGCGAGGGTGCCGATGGCCTCCATCTTGTGCGTTTCCCTGAGGTGTCTTTCGAGCCTGTTCTTTTCCGTGATGTCCCGTGCCGTTGCCACCACGCCGATGACCTTTCCGGTTTCGTCCCGGTACAAGGATGCATTGTACAGCACCGACGCAGAGCGGTCGGACCTGTGCCGTATCTCCAGCGGGTAGTCGCGGAGAAAGCCTTTTTCCAGGACAAGCCGGTAACCCGCGCGCGCCCTTTCCGGCTGCGTGAAACAATCCGCATGGTCCGTCCCGATGAGGTCCGTTCTCGAGTATCCTGTTATCAGCTCCGTCGCCGAATTGACGTCGCTCACCCTTCCCTCGAGGTCGATGGTGATGAGGGGGTCGAGACTGGCCTCGATGAGACTCCTGTTGTAGACGCTCACCAGGCGGAGGGCCTCTTCGGCCCGCCTGCGGGTGGTGATGTCGGTGTTGATCTCCAGGATCTCGGGAAGCCTGCCTGCATGTCCGCGGCGCATCGCCCAGCGGCTGAGGACAACGATCTGCCGCCCGTTCTTTGTCGTTTGGGTCAGCTCGCCCACCCATCGACCGCTGCTTTCGACGATGGCGAGTATGTTCTCGATGGGAATGGGGAAGCTGGTGTTGAGGACCGCGTGGTGGTCCTTGCCGGCAAGGTCATCGCGGGTGAAGCCGTATGTCTGGACCGCCCCGGTGTTCCAGAAGACCATTTGCCCTTTCATGTCGGTGACGATAATGGCATCGTTCGCGAGATCGAGAAGCTCCGCCTGCCGTCTTATCTCGGCGGTCCTTTCCTGAACGCGGAGCTCCAGCCCGTCGCGGGCCAGTTGCAGGGCCTGCTCCATCCCTTTCTGCTCAGTCACGTCCTGGACCGTACCAAAACCGGCGAGGAGTGTCCCTTCCTCGTCGAACTCCAGTTCCGCCACTTCGCGCACCCACTTGATGCGGCCGCCGACGATGATGCGGTGCGTGATGTCGTAATGTGCCCCCGCGAGCGCCCCTTCCCAGCTTTCTATGAGCGTCTCCCGATCGTCGGGATGCACCATGGCGAGGAACATCTCGTATGTGACGGTGATTCCCGGTGTGATCCCGAAAATGCGGCATGTCTCATCGGACCACGTCAGTTCGCCTTCCCGGACCCGAAGGCGCCAGCTTCCGATGTGGGCCACAGCCTGTGCCCTGTTGAGGTCGCGTCTTGAATCGGTGACCTCCTTTTGCGCCGCCCTGCGTTCAGTTATGTCGCGGAAGACGAGGACAACGCCCGTCATTTTCCCTTCGGCGTCCAGTATGGGGGAGCCGCTGTGGTCGACGGGTATCTCCACGCCGTTTTTACGGACGAGCGCGGTCCGGCTCAGAGAATCAACAGCAGCGCCGGACTCGAGAACCCTTGCGACGGGATCGGGGATGGCCCGGCGGGTGCTCTCGTCGATCACGGTGAATACCTCGGAAGCCGGTCTGCCCACGGCGTCCGCGCTCTTCCAGGCCGTCAGGTCCTCGGCGACGGTGTTCATGAAGGTTATCCTGCCCTCCACGTCGGTGGCGATGATGCCGTCCCCGATGCTGGCAAGCGTCGTGGCCCAGCGCTTTTCGCTTTCCCTGAGGGCTGCCTGCGCCCGGATCCGTTCGGCGATCTGGGCCTGAAGGGACGCGTTGATCTCGGCAAGCTGTCGGGTTCTTTCCTGTTCCTCCCTCGATGTGGTCCCGCGTATCACCAGGGAAAGGGCGACAAGGGCCATGAAGGCTATGATCGCCACGATGGAGTATATCCAGACGCGCTCACGCCACCCGGCCAGGACGGAATCGATGGGGATGGTCGTAGCCACGACGAGGGGCAACCCCACGATCTTGCTGTACCCTATGATTCGCCCGACCCCGTCGATGGCCCTGTCCGTTTTGAAACTGCCCCAGGGGCTCGCTTCGAAGTCCTGGGCGAAAAGAGCCAAATGGCCGAAGGTTTTCCCAATGTATTCGTCTTCCATCGGCTGCCTGAGGATCAGGGCCCCATCGCTGCGGAAGACCGCGACCGTTCCTCCCTCGCCGAGACTGATGCGGCGGAGGAACTCCGCGAAGGCATCCGTTTCCACGCTTGCCAGGACGACGCCAAGAAATCCGCCATCGCGTCCGTTCATGCGTTTGGAGATCGTGAAGGCGTACTTCTTCACAACCTTGCCCTTCACGATGGGCCCTATGTGGAGGTCCATCCCCAGATCTCTGTGGGCCGCAAAGTATTCTCTCTCCGTGAAATTGACGAGATGGGAGGGGTATTCCGTCGAATCCATCACCAGGTCACCGTGGCGGTCAAGGAGCCAGAGTTCCCCGGGACCGGGCAGCGCCTCTGCCTCCCTCTGAAAGTGCTCCCATTCCCGCCGGGAGACCAGCGTGCCCTCCATACCTTTCTCGCGGACCCTCGATGCGCGGTTCTTCAGGATGGCCTCAGTGGCAAAGACGACACGTTCCATTCTTTCCTGCAGCGACACGGCCGTTCTTTCCAGGACGACGCGGGCCTGTTCGAGGGTCCTGTCATGGTCCACCGTTACGGCAAGCCACAGGGCGAAGCCGTCGAGAAGGAAGAGAAAGACAAGGATCGACAGGAGATACGACCTGGAAGAGAACCGGTATGGATGTCCTGATCTCATGATCACGTTCCCACCGGAAAGGAGATCCGTTACTGACCCATTATCGCACATGCATCCCGAAGGCGCAAGGGGACCCTGTCCGGGGAATCAGGGGGAGGGCGGGCACCGGGCGCATGTCGGCGGCGTTCTTGACAACCGGTGCCTGGTGTATATATAATTACGCAAAATATAAAGGCTTTTGAAGCTTCAGGAGAAAATGATGAGCGATAAGGAAAAGGCGATACTGGACGCGGTCGTGATGCGTGATGATAGAAAGGTCCTTACCTGCGCGATGGCGGTAAAGCTGTCGCGGGAACAGGACATGTCTTTGAAGGAGATCGGGGATGCCTGCAACAGGTTGGGCATCAAGATAAGAGAGTGTCAGCTGGGCTGCTTTGCCTGATGGGCAGGCGTCCTTCCGTCCGGTGCCGGATCGCCGCGCTGTCTTCGGGTGGTCCGCGGAACTTCTCATGGTGCAGATCGCTGTAAAGACCCGCAGGTTTTGCCGGAGGGGCCGGTGAAGAGCATGTCTCTCGGCTTCGAGGAGGCGCTGCGCCTGACGCTCGAGGCCATAGATCCTCTGCCCGCCGAGAACGTCGGTCTTCTCGACTGCGTCGGCCGTGTTGCTGCATCGGACCTCTACGCCCTCGTCGACTCCCCGTCATCGGATGTTTCCCGCAAGGACGGCTACGCTGTTCTCTATAGCGAGGTCAGGGACGCGGCCACGCGTCCCGTACACCTTACCCTTGCCGGTTCCGCGGCGGCAGGCGCCGCAAGGAACATTACCCTCACGGAGGGGACGACGGTGAGAGTGCTCACCGGGGCCCGGGTTCCGTTGGGGGCCGATGCCGTTGTCGCCGAAGAATACTGCATGGCCGATGGGAGTGATATTCTTATAGGGGCTCCACCCGTGGAACCTGACAGGAATATACTGCCCCGGGGCCGCGATGTGCGCGCGGGCCAGCTTCTCCTCGAGGCGGGCCGCCGCGTATCGCCGGCAGCCGCTGGTTTCCTGGCTGCTGCCGGTCTCAGCAAAGTCCCTGTCTTCTCAAGTCCCGTGGTGGGGATCATCGGCACCGGCGACGAGATCGTCGAGCCCGGTGAGCCCCTTGCCGAGGACAGGCTTTACGCGAGCAATATCGTCACCCTGGCGGGATGGTGCATGAGGTCCGGCCTGACATCACGCATGGCCGTCGTCAAGGACGATCCCGATTCGATACTTGACATCTTCACGAAGATGTCCTCGGGGACCGATGTCCTCATCACGAGCGGCGGGGCGTGGAAGGGAGATCGGGACCTGGTGGCGGATGTCCTTGAGCGGATGGGCTGGAGGAAGATATTCCACCAGATCCGGATGGGACCGGGCAAGGCCGTGGGCCTGGGTATCCTGGCCGGCAAGCCCGTGTTCGTCCTGCCGGGAGGACCGCCCTCCAACTTCATGGCCTTCCTGCAGATCGCCTGGCCGGGCCTCATGCGCCTTTCCGGCCACGCGGAACCCGGCCTGCCCCGTACGAAGGCGAGGCTCGCCGCGGGGGTCGCGGAGGGCAACGTGGGCTGGACGGACTTTTTCTTCGGGACCGTCGAAGAGACGGAAGACCTGCCTGTCTTCCATCCCATGGAGAAACGCAGCCGCCTTGATTCCATAGCCAGGGCCACCGCGGTGGCATCCATACCAGAAGGTCGGGACCACCTGGCGCAAGGCTCGGTGATCTCCATCCAGTTGTTGACATAGGACTTCCCGCCGCCTGGTCCCTGCCCCTTTTCCCCATCCTCCCGGATGGCCCGTTGACTTCCACCGGCCTTTTTCCTATAAATATTCGAGGCTGTCAAAAAAGGCGGATCGATTGTGAGAAAAGAGACGGAACACACGAGGAAGCTCCACAGGATGTATGCTTTCGAAGACGACAGAACGAAAGGCCACGGCGGCTGGGAGAAATTCCCCCTGTTCTGGTTCATCCTCTTCCTGTCATACAGATGCACCAGGACCTGTGAATACTGCTATGCCTTCAACCAGGTCGGCTACGACAACAGCGTGGAAATGGACGACAGGACTTTCGCAAGGCTCCTGGAATGGATCCCTGAGGTCTGGAGGATCAACCGCACGAAGGTGAACATCGTTGTCTTCCTCGGCGGGGAACCTCTCCTGAGGACGGACAGGATAAAGAAGGTGATGGACACCGTGTACCGGAACACGGACGGCATGCAGGGGATGGTCTGCACCAACGCCGATCTTGTGGATTCCGTGAACTGGGACGACCTCGAGGATATCCAGTGGATCTCGACGAACATCACCGATATCCCCATCGAAGAGCTGGCCAGGCGTATGAAGGTGATCGGGGAAAGGTCGAACGTTATCAACCAGACCATCATCGCCACCCTTGATGAATACAACCTGGAAAGGGTGCTGGACATAACAAGGTTCGGGATAAAAAGCGGGTATCGTCTCAGGTATTACAGGAACATGTACTGGGGGATGGACCCCCGGTACAGGAAGACGCTCCTCGAGCGATACCACGAGCTGTGCGATATGCTGGAGGATTACGCTGTCAGGGGCTATGATGTTCACACCACTTTCCTCCTCGATTTCCTCATTCCCGCCTGGGACCTCGAGTCCTCCCCCTATCCCTGCGGGAAGAGGATGGCGACGGTCTTCCCCGATGGGACGATAGGACCCTGCATAAGGAACCATACGTTCAAATCGGGGACCATCTACGATCCGAATCCCCTGGCAAAGCTGCAGGTCTATGATTTTCACTATGATATCAGGCGGCCCGACCTGCCCGACGAATGCAGGGCATGCGAATCGAGGACCGCCTGTCACGCCGGCTGCCCGAACGACAAGAGGATGTTTTTCGACAGTACGATTGGGAGATCGGTCCTCTGTGATGTGCACAGGGAGATCATACCGAGGTTGAGATACATCGAGAGCCTGAAAGGGGAGCCGTCGGGGACGGGGAATTAGCTCATAGCTCGTCGTGGTCGATGAGCTGGATGGCGACGCGTTCCCCCGCCTTCACCCGGGTGGTGTGCTCGGGGATCACTATGAGGCAGTTCGCCTCGCTCATGGAGCGCAGCACAGACGATTTCTGGTTGCCCGTGGTGACCACGTGGAGGTCGTCGGGCCTGATGGTGAAATGGCCGCGCAGGAGAAATACCTTCCCTGCCGGTTTCTCTATGCCTTCGTCGAGGACGGCGTTCACGACAGGTTTGTTGATCCTTGTCGCGCCCATGAGCTTAAGGAGCGCGGGACGGACGAACTGAATGAAGGATGTCATGGTGGAGACGGGGTTTCCCGGAAGCCCGAAGATGAGTCTGTCCCCCTTTTTTCCGAAGGTGCAGGGTCTGCCGGGCTTGACTTTCACCCATTCGAAAAGGATATCGATACCGAGGTCGGCAAAGATGTCCTTCACGAAATCGTATTTCCCCATGGACACGCCGCCCGTGGAGATAACGACGTCCGATTCCAGGGCCTTCAGGAATATCTCCCTCGTGTCCGCCATGGTGTCCTTCACTATGCCGAGGTAGTGGGGAAGGCCGCCGTATTTGCCCACCTCGGCGTGCAGGGTGTAGGCATTGACGTTCCTGATCTGGCCGAACCGCATGTCTTCGCCTATGTCCGCGAGCTCATTGCCGGTGGAGATGATCGACACGGTGGGTTGCCTGTACACGAACACCGCGTTATGGTTGAGGGATGCGAGGATTCCCACCTTGGCCGAACTGAGGCGGTCGCCTTTCCTGAGAATGATGTCGCCCGTCGCGATGCTCTCCCCGGTAAACCGGATGTTCTCGGATGGGGCCGTTTCACGAAACACCCTGACATACCCGCCTTCTTCCTTTGTATCCTCAACCTGGATGACGGAATCCGCCCCTTTCGGTATGGGGGCTCCCGTCATGATCCGGATCGCCGATCCCTTCGTGACCTCTTTGCTCTCTCCCGACGCGCCCGCCTGTACCTCTCCGACGACCTGAAGCCGGGCGGGGTGGTCCTTCGACGCCCCGAGGGTGTCCGCGGCGATTATCGCGTAGCCGTCCATGCCGGAGTCGTCGAGGGGAGGCACGTTCGTGTCCGCGACGACATCATCGTAAAGGACGCGATTCGACGCTTCCATGATCGAGATCCTTTCACTGCCCAGGGGGCGGACAGAGTCGAGGACGATCCTCAGGGCCTCCTCTACGGATACTGTCAGGTTTGCACTCTTCATATGGTTCACTCCGGAGATCTTTTCAACAATCTCGTTATATAATATTGGATTTAACCGGCCTTGTCCATATTTCCCTGTGGACCTGCCGGGACAGTCCCCCGGTCATCCGGTTTGTTCGCGCGTTGTCCGTCACGTCACGGTCCCGCCGCTCTTCCCCCCTTATGCCTTTCAATTCCCATCCTTTTATGGTACCCTTTTCCACGCTTCACCCGCCTTGAGGACCGCTGAAAAGCGACCTTCCGATGGGTCAAAACCCAAGGCATTGCAGAGGCATGCATCGTGGTGGTTTTCCATGGTGGTGGATGGGGCAAAAAGGTCCGTATTTTCCTTGACACGAGGGGAGCTTGTGATATAATACACAAGTTCACGAAGCGGTTCAAGGCGAGCTTCGGAGATATTAGAGGAGTAGGAGCCAAAAATGAGATATGGAGAAACAGGGTACAATTTAGAAATCGATCTGGCAACGGGAAACATCGAACGGGTGGAAACAGATCCAAAGATGATGGAAACCCACCTGGGAGGCCTCGGCACGAGCGTGAAGCTCCATTGGGACAGGGTTCCTGCGGATGTGAAGCCTTTCGACGATGAGAACATGCTGGTGATTAGCTCCGGAGTGCTCAATGCCACTCCGGCCTTCAGCGCGAACCGCACCGTCATCACCTTCTATTCGCCAGAGACTGACCTTCTGGCGTACCCGATGATGGGGGGGTTCTTCTCGGCGGAGCTGAAGTACGCAGGCTACGACAAGGTCATCCTCCACAACAAGTCCCCGAAATGGGTCTACATCTGGATCAACAACGACACGGTGGAGATCCGCGATGCCACCCACCTCGTCGGCAGGGGCGCCCTTGAGACGCAGGACCTCATCCGCATGGAGCTGAACCAGCCCAACGCGCAGGTGGCGGCCATCGGTGTGGCCGGGGAGAACAGGTGCTTCACCGCCTCCATCGAGCAGGGCCGTTCCAGCGCCAGCCGTCTGGGCGGAGGTGCCGTTTTTGGCGACAAGAAGATAAAGGCGGTGGCGGTCCGGGGCACAAAGGACATCAACCTCTATAACGGCGAAGCCTTCATGAAGGAAATGAAGGACATGATGGCCTACATCGACTTCCGGAATGAGAACCCGATCCCGGACGTCATGACGATCCTCTCCGGTATCGGCTCACCGCAGGAAATGGTGCACACAGACGAGAAATGGCACACCGAGAATTTCATGTGGGGCAACGCGCGTACCCGCAGGAGAGGTTTCTGGGATGAGAAGATAGACGAAGAGTTCCCGAGGGTGCAGAGGGAAGGCATCAAGCGGCTGATAAGCTGCTTCAACTGTCCCCAGCACTGTGGCGCGCTGATCTCCTACAAGGACACCCCGCGGTACATGGCCAAGTGTTTTGGCAAACTGACATACATGATGGCGTCATACGTGGACAGCATGGACTTCGCCTGGAAAACGCTGCAGCGGGCGACGGAATACGGTGTTGACTCGTTCTCGACCCCGCAGATCCTGGCCTTTGCCGTGGAGCTCATCGAAGCGGGCATCATCACCGAGAAGGACCTCAAGGCGGGCCCGACGTGGCCGACGTGTCCCACGGACAAAGAAGGAAGGTTCCTCTGGCTCCTCGACAGGGTCGCTCATCGGGAAGGCATCGGCGATGTACTGGCGGACGGTGTCTACAAAGCGGCCAGAGCGATCGGCAACGGCGCGGAGGCGTTCGACCACAACACGATCAAGAAACACGAACAGCTTCCTCTCAAGCTCGGCACGATGGATCCCCTGTATTACCTCATGTATACGACGAACGAAAAGATAAGCATCACCCAGATCGAGGGGAACTGGCCTCAGGGCGCCTTCCCGACGATGGAGCAGAGAGAGGCCTTCGTGAAGGATTGGCCGCAGATTCCCGACGAGAGCTGGAAGCAGTGGCTTCTCGAATGGGAGCCACGCGGAGAAAAGGCGATACCTTATTTCCCGACGACCGATATGTGCTGCCAAATCGTGGACTGGATGGAGATGCTCCACAATATCGATGACGCCTGCTGTGTCTGCGCCGGCATGTCATCCTTCTGTTTGAAGCCTCCCTATCATATACACAACTACCCGAGGATAATCTCGGCGGCGACGGGTCTCGACCTCGACGAGACGGCGCTGAAGAAGATAGTCAACAGGAGCCGCAACCTGCACAGGGCGCTCAACAACAGGCGCGGCATGAGCAGAAAGGACGAGAAGCCGCCACAAGACCACTGGAAGAGAAGGTTCCCCGAGATCGAGGA
>JAAYAK010000118.1 GCA_012719415.1 Syntrophorhabdus sp. | reverse complement strand
CTAGGATCAATCTCCGGATGAAAGGACCGCCTGTGAATACCGGAACGGTTGAGCGTTTGAAGATACCATATATCTCTGGTGGCCTGGCGGCAAAGGTGGTATAATCTCCGAAAAAAAGGTGAAAAGGTCACAGGTGAAAGAAGACATTGCCAAACTTCTGAGTCCACCGAGAAAGGCGAAGCTTCACGAGTCCATCGTGTCGCAGCTGAAGGGTCTCATTCATTCCAAGAAACTCGCGGTGGACGACAAGCTTCCCTCGGAACGGGAACTGGCGAACCTGTTCTCCGTGAGCCGTGTTGTGGTCAGGGAGTCCATCCAGGCCCTGGAGCAGGCCGGTCTGATCGAGATCAGGACGGGGCCTTCAGGTGGGGCGTTCGTGGTGCGGAACCTGCATAAACCCCTGGTGCACGCTGCCTCGGACATGTTCCATGGCGGGGAGCTCACACTGCAGTATTTCTACGAGGCGCGCAGGGCCATCGAGTGCGCCATAATCAGGCTGGCCGTCGAGAAGGCAAAGCCGAAAGACCTCAAGAGGCTCAGGCAGATCAATGCGAAGCTGTTAACGGAGATAGAGGAGAGGGACAGGTTGAGGGCCAACAACAGCGATTTCCACTTGGCCGTAGCCCAGATCGCGGGCAATCCGCTCCTGACCATGATGCTGCAGTCCATCCTTGAGCTTCTTGATATTGTCTATCCAAAGTCGATGCAGTCCGAGGAGTACATCAAGAACACCTACGCGCGTCATGACGCGATCATAGAAGCGATGGAACGGAAGGACCACGTCCGCTGCGACGAACTCATGGCGATAGACACGGAACATACGACGAGACTGACCACGTAAAAACATCCTTTTCCCGAAAATATTCCTTGACATGTGTTTTGAGTATGGTCCATAATTAGACATGGTCTATTGGTTAGTCCATCACACAATACGACAGTTTAGTCCAGGGAGGTCCGGCATGCCGGACCTCCTGCAGTCCATTCGCCACGGCGATGATACCAGGCCCGTGGAGTTCTCGGAGGAGGTAATATGAACTGGGAAGATGCGGTAACGCGAACGGGTCAGGTGATCGAATGGCCCTATCCTGTCAGGTACGATAAGCAGAACGATATCGATGTGGACGTCGTTGTGCTCGGTGGCGGGCCGGGCGGGTGCATGGCAGCCATCAGCGCCGCGAAGAAGGGATTGAAGGTTGCTCTTCTCGACAAAGCGTATCCGAAAAGGTCCGGCGGGGGGTCCGGTTTCGACCATTGGCTCAACACGCCGAACCCTGCATCGAAGGTCACCCCCGAGGACTGTGTGGAATGGGAGAGGATCACCTTCAAGGGGTACTCCAATTCCCTCTCCCGGTACATCGCGGCAAGAGAGGCATACGACACCCTTCTCGAGATAGAGAAGATGGGCGCGAAGGTGCGGGACCTCGACGACACGTTCAAAGGGGCTCCTTTCAGGGATGAGAAGACGAAATTCGTCTTTTGCTACGACTACGAGAACCGGTTCCAGTTCCGTGTCTGGGGCGCGACCTTCAAGCCGGCCATCTTCAATGAATGCCTTCAGCAGGGCGTGCAGGTCTTCGACAGGGTGGTGGCCACAAGCCTCCTGACGGAGGGAGGAAAGCAGGGCGCCCGCGTCGTCGGCGCCACGGCTATCAATATGCGGACCGGTGAGTTCTATGTCTTCAGGGCAAAGGCCACGATAAACGCCATGTCCTGCCACCAGGGAAGCTGGCGGTTCTCGACGGAGTCCATAGGCCTCGACACGTTCAAGCCGAATATAACGGGCGATGGGCCCGCCATCATGTGGAGGGCAGGCGTGGAGCTTGCCCAGATGGAGAGGAGCAGGGCCGCCATGCCGCCTGGATACGAGTATCCCTCCTACGGGACGGGCAACTGGTGGAACACATGGCACCCGGCAACGATCGTGGACGCGAACGGCAAGGAGGTCCCCTACGTGGATTCCGACGGCAACGTGGTGCCCGTGGAGAAGCGCTGCATTCCGAGGCCGGGGCAGAAGTTCATAGCCGAGCGGTCCCGGGACCCGCTCTACGCCAAGCCGACGATGCCGGCGGACCTCGCGGACCGCATCAGGAAAGGAGAGTTCGTCCTTCCCCTGTACGCCGACCTTGCGGGGATGCCCTGGTATGAAAGAGATGCGATATGGGGCCTCATGGTCGGGAACGAGGGGCGGACGAAGATCCCCGTCATCCTCAACTACGAGGCGGCGGGGTTCAATTCCCACCGGGACATGCTTCAGAACTACTTCACCTTGAGCGGTGAGCCTTACCCCAGCATGGACAGCACCATGGCCCTCGGGCCGTATCGCATGGAGGCCTTCGGCAACGGCGGAGAGGTCGTGGTCGACTGGGACTTGAGGACGAATCTCGAGGGTCTTTACGCGGTCGGCGACGCCATACTGGCGGGGAACTACTGGTACCACGCCTGCGCCACGGGAAGGTACGCGGGCAGGAAGGCGGCCGAATACGCGATGAAGCTTGAGGGACCGCCCGCCATCGACGCGGCCCAGGTGCGGCGCGAGCGGGAAAGGGTCTATGCCCCCACAAATAGGAAACCCGGCAAGGACTGGATCGACTGGAAAGAACTGCGTTTTGTCGGCGCCCGGGCCATGCAGAACTACTGCGGGGCCGTCAGGAACGAAGGGATGATGAAGACAGGCCTCAAATGGATCGGGGACATCAAGAACGAGCACTACCCCGAGACGTATGCAAGCAACCCGCACATACTTCTGCGTGTTCTGGAGACATACAATGTCCTGACCGTCGATGAGATCATACTTCAGGCCTGCATGGCCAGGAAGGCAAGCAGCGAGGTCCTCGGACACTTCCGCCAGGACTATCCCGAGATGGACCCCCCCGACTGGCACAAATGGATCACCATCAAGCAGGTCGACGGGGCAACGAAGACCGCCGGCCTCGCCCTCGATTTCCAGGGTGACCTTGCGGCGAACTATGAAGCGCATAACCCGACCTACAGGGGCTTTCTGAAAAAGAAGAAAGCGTGAGGAGCCAGGAGGCAAGGAGAATGAACGAAGAGAGATTGAAGAAAGATGGCGGCGCGGAGAAGTGCTACGCCTTTCCCAACAAACCCACTCCCAGCATGCCCGTGGTGATCGATGAGGAACGATGCACGGGATGCAACAAGTGCGTCACCATATGCACGACGGACGTGCTTGTCGCCAACCCCGAGAAGGGCAAGCCGCCCATCATCATGTACCCCGAGGAGTGTTGGTATGCGGCGTGCTGTGTCGGCGAGTGCCCCGAGGAATGTCTCACCATGCGGCATCCCCTCATGATGAGGGTCCATTTCAAGAACAAGGAAACAGGTGAGACAAAGCGGACGTGAGCGGGACGCGAGGATGCCGTTAGATAACATGGAGGCTGCTATGAGTGTAACACCGGAAGATGCCAGAGAGATGATAGAGGATGTCTTCGACTTCGACCACGTTGGAGACGAGATGACGGCGCTCAGGCGCGACCTTGGATCGGTTGCCGCGAAGGAGCAGCTTATCGATCGGTTGACAAGAGCCGCCGCTGAGGAAGAAGACGATGCGTCCGAGGAGACGCGGACCCTCCTCCTTGGCGCCGCGCGGGAACGCGTGGAGCGTTTCATAAAGGGGGTCAGTTATTCCCAGTCGGGTTGCAGCAAATCCTGACGGGTCGGGGAAAAGGCCTGTTGACAACCTATCACGCGTGAGGATCTATCTATGGCATGCAGACTTGTGATCATCGGGGGAGTCGCCGGGGGTGCCACCGCCGCGGCGCGGGCGCGCCGTCTCAGTGAGGACGCCGGGATCATCGTTTTTGAGCGCGGGGAGTACGTATCCTTCGCGAATTGCGGTCTCCCCTATTACATCGGAGACGTGATCGGGACCCGTGACGATCTGATGGTCACGACCCCGGAGGAATTCAGGGCACGATACCGCGTCGAGGTCAGGACCCTGTCCGACGTCCTTTCCATAGACAGGGCCGCCAGGGAGGTTGTCGTCAACGACGTCAGAACGGGAGAGGGTTACCGTGAACCTTATGACAGGATCATCCTTTCTCCCGGAGCTGAGCCTGTCAGTCTTCCCGCTGGATACGGCGCGTTCGACAACGTCTTCAGTCTCCGGAGCGTTCTCGATGCCGACAGGATCAAGTCGCAGGCGGACAGGAGCGGACCGGGGACGGCAGTGATCGTCGGCGCCGGTTTCATCGGTCTCGAGGTGGCGGAGAATCTCTCAAGAAAGGGTGTCAAGACCACCATCGTGGAGAGACTGCCCCAGGTGATGAACCACCTCGATCGCGAGATGGTCTCGGTGGTCCACGATCATCTTCGGGAGAACGGAGTGGACCTGCTGCTCGAACGGAGCATCTCCTCCGTGGCGGGGCGGAACACGGTGTCAGCGGTCCTGACGGACCGCGGCGAGGAGATCCCCTGTGACATGCTCGTTCTCTCGATGGGCATCCGGCCGGACATCAGGCTTGCCCGGGACTGCGGTCTGGCGATCGGCGATCTTGGAGGGATAAAGGTGAACCCGTTGATGATGACCTCCGACCCGGACATCTTCGCCGTCGGCGACGCCGTTGAGGTCAATGACCTCGTGAGCGGCTTCCCCGTGCTGACCGCACTTGCAGGCCCGGCCAACAAGCAGGGCAGGATAGCGGCGGACAACGCGCTGGGAAGAAGAACGGTGTACAGGGGTACCCTGGGGACTTCGATCGTGAAGATCTTCGGCCTCACGGTGTCGTCCACGGGTGCCAGCGAGAAGACGCTGCGTATGCGTCAGGTGCCGCATCTCGTCAGTTATACACATTCAAACTCGCACGCAGGATACTACCCCGGGGCCGAAATGATGACCATCAAGCTTATCTTCTCGCCGGGAAGCGGCCGGATCCTGGGAAGCCAGATAGTGGGAGGAACCGGGGTGGACAAGCGCATCGATGTGATGGCAACGGCCATTCGCGGTTCAATGACGGTCTTTGACCTCGAAGACATCGATCTGGCCTACGCGCCTCCGTTCTCTTCGGCCAGAGATCCCGTCAACATCGCCGGTTTCGTTGCCTCCAACATATTGAAGGGAGATCACGAGGTGGTCCACGCCGGGGATCTGAAGGATATCGGGGAGAACACTGTCCTTCTGGACTTAAGGGACATGGAAGACCTGATGAGGAGTTCCCCGATAGAGGGGGCCGTACACGTCCCCCTCGGGCGGTTGAGAAAGAAGATGGAGAAGCTGGACAGGGAAAAGCTTTACATCACGTACTGTGAGGTTGGAACGCGGTCGTACGCGGGTCATCGGGTCCTGGCGCAGAGAGGTTTCAAGTCGAAGAACCTCAGCGGCGGCTACAAAACGTACACGGCCACCATGAGAGGACATTGATATTCGGCACCCCCAGGGCGTGTTCCTTCCCAAGGAGTATCTTTAACGAACCTGACGGGCCGGGAGCGGCAATCGCTCACTTTCCAGGAACCTTATCGGTCCGGTATGCCGGAACCCCGCTGGCTCCCATTGCTCCGGATCACTATCTCGCCTCTGCCCGGCCGTCATAACCCGGAGAGGGCAGTCCATGGCCCGATCACCACGCGGTTTCCGCTGTCGCCTGCGGTCTCGAGCCCATCACTGCGCGGGGATTGTCTTCTTGACTTTTCCTCCTGTCCGGCGCACCATAAGGAATGAAAGACCCTGCGAGCGCCGCTTCACGGACAACGTTCTTCCGTTGGCTCTTCCTTCGTTTCTGTTTCCTGATGGTTTTTACGCTCGTTCCCTTTTTGCTCGTTGTTTCAGCACCGGACCTTCCCGTCGTCAGCGTCATTTTCTTCGATGCGAAAGACCGCGAACTCTGCCGTTTTGAGGCGGAGCCGGCGGTGACGCCCGAGCAGCAGGCGCAGGGGCTGATGTTCCGAACATCCCTGCGCAGGCGCACGGGTATGCTTTTCTTTCATGACCGCGACGACATGCAGAATTTCTGGATGAAAAACACGTACATCCCCCTTGACCTCATCTTCATCAACGGACGGTACGAGGTCGTCCATGTTCACCGGGGGGCGCGCCCGCATGACGAAAGGAACATAAGCTCCCGGTATCCCGCCCGGTACATCCTGGAAGTGAACGCGGGCGAGGCGAAGGAGTGTGCCGTCGCGCGGGGTGTCAGGGTCCGTTTCGACAGGGCCTCTGCCGAACGCTGACGCGGCGAGGCCGGGTGAACCCCCGCTTTTCCACAACAGTTGTGGATTTCCTGTTGACAAGTTGTGGAAACACGCGGTCAACTTCATGATGCCAAACGACTTTGCTCTTTTTGCCCTCTCACCGTGCATGATGAAAAGAGGAATCATTTCAGCGCCTATAGAAATTATTCACAGATCTGATGCCTTTCCGTAATGGCCCGGTCCGGGATGTTTTTGGCCAATCATTTACGGGGGTTCGGCCGGCACCTCCCGGCACCGCCCCGTATCTCAGCGAAATCATTCACTGCAAATAACAAGCGACAGAAGATGAGGAATGAAGGAGAACCGCATCTCATACGTCCTATATGTCCTATGCGTCCTATCGGTCCTATCCGTTCCTATACGTCCCATGAAAGGCCTGCCCCCTATCGCCTTTTCTCTTTCCCGATCAGGCTCCCTGCCGACAAAAGTGTTGACATACGACGCCTTAAGCGGGTAAAATCTTTGTCTTTAAAGGAACTCAAAGAAGTTCGGACAAGGTCAGGAGGTCACAAATGGCAAGGGTCTGTGAGATCTGTGGAAAAGGAAAACAAATCGGTCACAACGTGAGTCACGCGAACAACAAGACCAAGCGGGAATGGCGGCCGAACCTGCAGACCGTCCGCATCGTGAAGAACGGCGAAACCCTCAAGGCAAGACTCTGCACGAAGTGCATCAAGAAGGGCAACTTCCAAAAAGCAGTATAGTGAAGACAGGTGATGGGTTATAGGTAATGGGTAATAGGAAAGACATTGCCTATAATCCGAGGCCGTCCGTCCATCTTCTATTCCCCGCACGCTGACAAAGATAATAGCTTACAGGCCGCAGGTACTTGGCCTTTTTTCCCCATGACCTATTACCTATGACCCATGACCCGAATTAGGTTATACTCCTCATCCTGTCGACGGAGCGCACTCCCTTTATCTTCTGTATGGATTTCATGACCTTCTGGAGCTGCGACATGTGCTCGATCTCGACCTCGTAGATCCCTGCCGCCGATCTGTCGGGATAGGTCATCGCCGAGGCGCTGAGGATGTTGACCTTGTTGGCGGCAATGACGCTCGAGATGTCGGAGAGGAGACCCTTGCGGTCATTTCCCGTCACCTTGAACCTCACGGGGAAGGTGTAGTCCTTGCTGAGCTGCCAGCTCACCTCCACCTTGCGCTGCTCGTCATAGGTGTGGACGTTCGGGCAATCCTCGACGTGCACGGTGAGGCCGCGACCCCTGGTTATGAAACCGATGATGTTGTCGCCGGGAATGGGATTGCAGCACCTCGCGAAACGTATGACGAGCCCGTCTATGCCCTTGATCTTTATCGCGTTGTCACGCCCTTTTTTCAGGGAGTGGATGATGGTCTTGATCTTCCCCGCCGGTTTTTCCTCCTCGGGGATGATCTTGTTGAGTACCTGCAGCGGAGTGTACAGTCCATAGCCCACGCTGGCAAAGAGATCGTCGACGTTCTCGAAGCTGAAATCTTTGGCAAGGGGCAGGAGATCGCCGCTCTTGAGGAGCCGGGAGAAGCTCATCGAATGCTTGCCCAGTTCCTTGTCGAGAAGGCTGCGGCCAAGCTCGATGCTCTTTTCCCGTTGTTCCGTCTTTATCCACTGCCTGATCTTCGTCTTCGCCTTGGAGGTCGATACGAAGCTCAGCCAGTCCTTGCTCGGCTTGTGAGCGGGGCTCGTCATGATCTCCACGGTGTCGCCGCTCTTCAAGGTGTAGCGAAGGGGCACCAGCTTTCCGTTCACCTTGGCGCCGACGCACCGGTGACCCAACTCCGAATGGATCGCGTAGGCGAAATCGACGGGAGTCGCTCCCTTGGGGAGCTCTCTCACGTCGCCGTTCGGCGTGAAGACGTATACCTCGTCGGGGAAGAGGTCGATCTTGAAGATCTCCATGAACTCCTTGTTGTCCTTGAGTTCCTGCTGCCACTCGATGATCCGGCGCAGCCACGCGAAGATCTTGTCCTCCTTGGGATTGAAGACCTTGCCTTCCTTGTATTTCCAGTGGGCCGCGATCCCTTCCTCCGCCAAGCGGTGCATCTCCCTGGTCCTTATCTGTATCTCGACCTTCTCGCCGTGGGGACCCATGATCTTGGTGTGCAGAGACTGGTACATGTTGGCCTTCGGGAGGGCGATATAGTCGCTGAACTTTCCCGGTATCGGCTTGTAGGCGGCGTGGATGATGCCGAGCGCCTCGTAGCACTCCTTGATCGTGTCGACGACCACCCGGAAGGCAATGATGTCGTAGATGTCGTCGATGTTGAGCCCCTCCAGTGACATCTTGCGGTAGATGCTGTAGAGATGCTTCGCCCGCCCGAATATGTCGGCGTTTACATGGAACTCATCGAGTTTCTGGCGCAAAAGCCCGATGACCTCATTGATGTAGGCCTCGCGTTCCCTCTTTTTCTGAGCGATATTGTCGGCGATGAGCCTGTACTCCGTTGGTTTGAGGTACTTGAAGGCCGCGTCCTCCAGCTCGGCCCTGAGCCACTCTATCCCCAGCCTGTGCGCGAGCGGCGCGTATATCTCGAAGGTTTCCCTGGCGATCTCGATCTGTTTCTCCGCCGACAGGAAGTTCAGGGTCTGCATGTTATGGTAGCGGTCCGCGAGCTTGACGAGGATGACCCGTATGTCCTTGCTCATGGCCAGGATCATCTTGCGGAAGTTCTCGACGCGGGACTCCTCCGACGTCTTGAGGGGGATCTTGCTGATCTTTGTCACGCCGTCGACGAGCTCGGCTATCTCCTTGCCGAAGTACTCCTCGATCTCTTTCTTGTCCACGTAGGAGTCTTCAATGGTGTCATGGAGGAGGCCCGAGACGATGCTCGGGATATCGAGGTTCATCTTCGTCAGTGTGTACGCCGTTTCGAGGGGGTGTATGAGGTACGGTTCTCCTGACAGGCGCACCTGTCCCTTGTGCGCCTTTGCCGAGAAGATGTATGCCTTCTGGAGCAACTCGACATCGGCGTCGGGGTTATACTTCAGGACCTCGTCGACGATGTCATTAAAGCGTATCATGTGTCGTCCCGTCTAAGTTCGACTGGCGGGGCGGTGTTGCGGGTGGGGGTCTCTTCACGGAAGGATGCACCGGCATCTTTTTGTTTGTCTGCCTGGCTGTGTACGGAGGGTATGTCTGATCGCATGTCTTCCCTGACCCTTATATTACCTTATGCGGTGCGAAATGACAACGGGTAATGAAGAGCGGTTTCAGGGGGTTCGGGAAGGTTCCTGCTTCAGGGTTCGAGGGTGGCGCTGTCTCCCCGGGCCGCAGCCCCGAGACCCTTGCCGGACCCGCGGAAGGCCTTCCTCCTGTCAAGGATCTCCGCCAGGAGAGGGATGAGCAGGGAGCCAAAGGGCATGACAAATATTGCCAGGGCGGGGACGTAGTACGACAGATGCTTGAGATGCATCCTGAGAAGCTTTTTCTCTTCCCTTGTCCACTTCAGCCGGGTGTTTCTCGGCTTCATGAGCAGGCGCATGAAGCCGGTTATCTTTTCGGCTTCGTGGAGAAGGAGTGCCTTATGATTTGCAGCCATTCTGTGGAACTGGTATTGTATCGCATTGATCACGGAACGCACCATGTGGTTCTCTCTCCGCCTTCCGGGGTATGATGGTTGTCCCGGTCCTTATCCTGCCGCATGAGGATCGAACGGTCCGGGTCCATGTTTCACTTTTATTATCGGCGCATTTCCTATACTATTAATCATGCCTGAAAGCACTTCACAGCCGGAAATACGGGCCCAGGTGGAACGAATCACATATTACAACGAAGAGAATCATTATACCATAGCGAAAGTGAAGGTCGACGGAAGAAATTCCCAGGTCACCGTTGTCGGTACTCTCCATTCCGTGGTTCCCGGAGAGGTGCTTCGGCTCAAAGGCGGTTGGGAGGTCCATCCCCGGTGGGGCGAACAGTTCAGGATAACATCTTATGAGACCCTCATGCCCGCTACCGTCAAAGGGATAGAACGGTACCTCGGTTCGGGCATGATAAAGGGCATAGGGCCCGTCATGGCCAAAAGACTCGTGGCGCGCTTCCGGGAAACGACGCTCGATGTCATCGACACCGATATGGACAGGCTTCGCGAGGTCCCCGGCATCGGGCGGAAACGCATCGACATGATACGGAAGGCCTGGGAGGAACAGAAAGAGGTTCGCAATGTCATGGTCTTTCTCCAGGGCAACGGTGTCAGCCCATCCTATGCCGCCAGGATCTACCGTTTCTACGGAGGGGACGCGGTCAGGGTGGTGAGCGAGAATCCCTACAGGTTGGCGGTCGACATATTCGGCATAGGCTTTCTCACGGCCGACAGCATAGCCGGGAAGCTGGGCATCGGGAAGGAAGCGCCTCTGAGGATCGAAACGGGGATCCTCTACGTGCTGGGACAGCTCGCGAGCGAAGGCCACCTTTTTTTCCCCCGCGACCTCCTCGTGGAGAGATGTGCCGAAGTGCTCGAGGTCGACAGGGAGAAGATCCCCCAGGCCCTTTCAAGTCTGGCAGCGCAGAGAAAGGTGATCCTCGACGAACCGGGGCAGCTCTCCGGAGGAGCGGCGAGATACCGGGACGGGACCGTATACCTCGCACCGCTTCATGTTTCGGAGAAGGGAACTGCCGAACTCCTTGCCAGGCTTGCCGCCCATCCCAGGCAGATGCGCCTTATCAATGTCGAGGAAGCCTTGAAGTGGGTCGAAGGGACCCAGGGGATCTCTTTTTCCTCGCGACAGCTCGAGGCGGTCCGGGCTTCCCTGGAGCAAAAGGTTCTTGTCATAACGGGAGGTCCCGGAACGGGAAAGACGACCATAATAAAGGGCATCATAGCCATCGCCGGCAAGACGGGACAGAAGGTGCTGCTGGCGGCCCCCACGGGCAGGGCGGCCAAGAGGATGACAGAGACCACCGGGGCCGAGGCGAGGACCATACACCGTCTGCTGGAGTACGGTCCCGGGAGTTCATCGCCCGAGGGGGGATTCAAGCGCAACGAATCGAACCCGCTCGACGCGGGGCTCATCATCATCGACGAGGCATCCATGGTCGACATCCCCCTCATGTACCACCTTCTGAAGGCGGTGCCCCCGCAGGCGACCCTCGTTCTCGTCGGTGACGTGGACCAGCTTCCCTCCGTGGGTCCCGGAAGCGTCCTCAAGGACATCATCTCCTCGGGGTGCGTGGGATGTGTGCGGCTGAGCGAGATATTCCGGCAATCGACAACGAGCATGATCATCGTCAACGCCCATCGCATAAACGCCGGCGAAATGCCCTTTTTTGAAAAGCACGCCGGACAGGGCCGTGATTTCTTCTTTGTCGATATCGGGGACCCCGACGAGGTCCTGCAATATGTCGTCGGTCTTTGCCGGGATGTGATACCTTCGCGTTTCGGCCTTCACCCGGTGAAGGACATCCAGGTCCTCACGCCCATGCACCGCGGAGTGGTGGGAGTGTCGAACATGAACGCGCGGCTCCAGGAGGTGCTGAACGGCTGCACTGACGGGATCTCCCGGGGAGGCAGGTTCTTCAAGATGGGCGACAAGGTCCTCCAGACGCGGAACAATTACGAAAAGGACGTGTACAATGGAGATATCGGAACCGTGATCGCCATGGACAGGGAGGTGCAGGAACTCAGCATCGATTTCGAAGGGAAGGTCGTGTCCTACGATTTCAGCGAACTGGATGAGCTCATCCTGGCCTACGCTATCTCCGTCCACAAATCCCAGGGAAGCGAGTATCCCGCCGTGGTGATGCCTGTCCTGACGCAGCATTACCTCCTTCTCCAAAGGAACCTTCTCTACACGGCCATCACGCGGGGCAGAAAGCTGGTCTATCTCGTCGGGACGAGGAAGGCCCTTTCCATCGCGGTCCGCAACGACACGCCCCACAGAAGATACACGCTCCTCGCGGAGAGACTGAGAGAGGCAAAGACGGTCCCAGGTCTCAGGTCCCAGGTCCCAGGCTAAAGACAGGAAAGACCGTTTCAGGTCCCAGGTTTCACGTTTCAGGAAAAAGACAAAAAACATTCGCTCCAACAAGTTTTTGCCGCACTAGTCAGTAATTGTGTTGACAGCCGGTTCTCTTCCACGGTTTTTCTAATGAAACCTGAAACCTGAAACCTGAAACCTGAAACCGCCTTTCTTGTCATCATACATTCACTTTCCCCGTCTACGAAAACAGGACATCAGAATCATTCCTTCGGTGACAGACACGTCACCGGCTATCCCCTAAAATTGTAGAGACCCGGGCGGAAGCATTGCCCTGTGCACGCGGGCGGCCAGGGGAACGAAGAGACGGGGGCGAGGGGATGATATGGCGATCAAGAGAAGGGTGAGGGACTTGAGGCGAACGCGCTGTTTCTGTGCCTGGTGCGGCAGGGAGCGGAAGAGAGATGGCGCCTGGGAAAGGTCCGAGGTGAATGCGAAGGAAATGCCGCTCGCCGTGGTGACCCATGGCATCTGTCCGGACTGCGCCCGCAAGCTGCTTGGCGTCAGGACCCGGGACAAAATGGCAAAGAGAGCGGACTGACGCCGGGTGTGGCATTTGTCGTGACAAACGATGACGGGCAGGCCGAGAAAGTACGACACGATTATTATCGCCGAAGTGACAGACATGACGTCATGCCCGTTGTAGTGTACTTGTAGGCATTCTTCCGGCTCCTGTCAGGGGCGGGGCGCGGGACGGGGAGAGCCGGAAGGTTCGGCCCCGTCATGAAGGGGAAGTGCCGGACGAGGGACGTGGAGGTGGTGGAGCGATGTGCGGGATAGTCGGATATGAAGGCGGTCGGCAGGCCTGCGAGATACTCATTGACGCATTGAGCAGGCTTGAATACAGGGGGTATGATTCCGCCGGGATAGCCCTGCTGGGAGAGGGGGCCATCCACATCGAGAGAAGAAAGGGAAAGGTCGAAGAGCTCAGGAAGATCGTGAGCGGTGCCGCCCTCAAGGGGAGCATCGGCCTCGCCCACACACGCTGGGCGACGCACGGGGTGCCTTCCGAGAGAAATGCCCACCCCCACAGGGCAGGCGACGTAGTGGTGGTGCACAACGGGATCGTCGAGAACTACCTCGAACTGAAGGAGCGGCTCAAAAAGGCGGGCCACGTTTTCATGTCCGATACCGATACGGAGGTCATCCCCCACCTCATTGCCGACTACGCGCAGAAGGGCAGGGATTTCACCGACTCCGTCCGCCTCGCGCTCAAGGAGCTTAAAGGGTCCTGGGCGATCGGTGTCCTGAAGGAGTCCGAAAGGACCCTGGTGGCCGCCAAGAATCAAAGCCCCCTCATCGTGGGGATAGGTGACGGGGAGTACTTCATCGCCAGTGATATTCCGGCCATCATCAACAGGACGGACAGGTTCGTTTTCCTCGAAGACAACGACATGGCCATATTCAAAGGCCGCAGCATGCGGCTTATCAACGTGGACGGCGAGGACGTCGTCCGGGAGGTCCGGCAGGTACGCTGGGCCACCGCAATGGCGGAAAAGGGCGGATACCGCCATTTCATGCTGAAGGAGATCTTCGAGCAGCCCCGCGCGATATCGGACACCCTTCTCGGGAGGGCGCGAGAGGAAGAGGGCGAGGTGGAGTTCGAGGGAATGGAGCTACCGGACCTCGCCGGATCGCGGAAGATCTGGATGGTGGCATGCGGCACGTCCCATCACGCCTGCATGATCGGTAAACACATGATAGAAACGAACCTGAGGATCCCTGTCGAGACGGATGTGGCCTCGGAGTTCCGGTACAGGGATCCCATCGTGTCGCCCGGCGACCTGTTCATTGCCGTGTCCCAGTCGGGCGAGACGGCTGACACGATCGCGGCGATGAGGGAGGCGAGGTCGCGGGGCGCGTCAACCTTGTCCATATGCAATGTTCTCGGAAGCACACTGGCCCGGGAGGCCGACAATGTCGTCTTCACCCATGCCGGCCCGGAGATAGGGGTCGCCTCAACGAAGGCTTTCACCACGCAGATCGCCGTCATGTTCCTGCTCATGCTCCATATCGGGAGAAAGTTGGGGACCCTCGATTGCCAGGATGTCAGGGAACGTCTTCAGGAGATACGGACGGTCCCCCGGAAGGTGCAGAGCGTTCTCGATTCGGCGCGGTGCGTCGAAGCCGCGGCGGGAAGATACATGTCATTCAGGAACTTCCTTTTCCTGGGAAGGGGCATCAACTTTCCGACGGCGCTCGAGGGAGCCCTCAAACTCAAGGAGATCTCGTACATACATGCCGAGGCCCACGCGGCGGGCGAGATGAAACACGGACCCATCGCGCTCATCGACGAGGGTATGCCGGTTGTCTGTGTCTCCCCGTCGGACAGGACCTGCAAGAAGACCTGTGGCAACATGGAAGAGGTGCTGGCACGAAAAGGCAGCGTCCTGCTCGTCAGCGACGACGAGGCCCACGAGATGGCGGCAAGGGCGTCGGAGGTGATTACGGTGCCTCGAACGGTCTACGAGCTGCAGCCGATCCTTTCCATGGTGCCCCTCCAGTTGCTCGCGTATCATATCGCGGACCTTTTGGGCATGGATGTCGACCAGCCCCGCAATCTTGCGAAAAGCGTGACGGTGGAGTGATGACATGACCGGGAGAACATGTCCTCATGCAGGTTCGGGAGGAGATCGCGGGCCATGATCCGGGTGCTCATCATTGACGGTGAAGGACCGGCGAGCGAGATGCTGGCCGGATGCGCCCTTCACCTCGGTTACGACGTATCGACGGGACACACCATCTCGGAATGTCTCAAGAAGGTCGCGTCCAACCCACCCGACGTGATCTTCATCGATGCCGAACTGCCCGACGGAAGCCCGCTCGATATCCTGGATGAGATCCATGCCGCCCCGTCATCGCCGACGGTCATCATCCTGGCTGACAGCGGAACAGCGGAGAGCGCGGAGCGGGCCATACGGAACGGGGCCTGGGATTATACGCGCAAACCGGCTTCCGTGAAGGAGATGACGGCATGCCTCACGCGGGTGGCGCAGTATCGAAGGGAACATCAGAGCAATGAGGGGACGGCGGAGATCAAGCGCAACGGCATTGTCGGGAACAGCCCCACGATGAGGGCCGCGATGGATATGGTCAAACGAGCCGCCGACAGTGACCTCAACGTTCTCATCACGGGAGAAACGGGTACGGGCAAGGAGCTCTTCGCCCTGTCGATCCACCTGAACGGCAGGAGGTCGCAGGACAATTTTGTGGTAGTCGATTGCACGGCCTTGCCGGAAACCCTCGTGGAGAGCATACTCTTCGGGCACTCGAAGGGCGCTTTTACCGGGGCGGACAAAGCGCAGGACGGTCTCATCAGGCAGGCCCACAGGGGAACCCTGTTCCTCGACGAGATGGGGGAATTGCCGCTGCCGCTGCAAAAGACATTTCTGCGGGTGCTGCAGGAGCATCGCTTCCGGCCGGTTGGAGGCCAAAAGGAAGTGGAGAGCGATTTCAGACTCATATCCGCGACGAACAAGAACCTGGAGCAGATGGTCGCGGAGGGGAAGTTCAGGGGCGACCTTCTTTACCGTCTCGGCGCCATGACGATACACCTGCCTCCCTTAAGGCAGCATCCGGAGGACATCAGGGACATGGCCGTCTTCTACGTGGGAAAGGTCTGTCGCCGTTTCGGCGTCGCGCCGAAGAAGTTCTCCGACGAGTTCATGAAATACCTCACGCGGTACGACTGGCCCGGAAACGTGAGAGAATTGTTCCATGTCCTCGAACATGCCTGCGCGGCCGGGTTCCACGAAGAGACGCTTTTCCCGGTGCATCTGCCGCAGGAACTGCGCATCACGATCGCGAGATCACTGTTCGATGATGACCATCGCGCCCCGGTGGGGAGCGGCAACGGTGACCGGCGGAGCGCGGCGCAGCAGATCCTGAGCCTGAAGAGATTCCGCCAGACCGCCTATTCGGATCTCGAGGAGATGTACCTCAGGAATCTTTTGACCTCGTCGGCGGGCAGCATCAAGGAGGCATGTGCCCTGTCCAGACTGTCGCGGACGAGACTCTACGGCCTTCTCAAGAAATACAACATACGGCACTGAGCCTCAAGTCGTTCACTCTCACGTTCCGATAATCACGCCGCGTGTCGAGGCACCCTGTCCTCTCCCCGGTCGATATGCCGGAATGCACCCTCAAAGAGTCCAGTTTTGTTGGATGACGTCCCGGAAAAGTGAACATATCCCTATTCCACGCTGCCGGGGAACGCGGTTCCCGTCCCCCGCAAATCCTTTGCTGTCAATGCTTTACGAAAGGGTCGACGGATGGCACGGTTATTGATACACGGTGACCGTTGTGGATGCAAAACACGCGGAAAGACCGATGAGACAGCGCAGCGTGAACGAGAGACACTCGAAAGTGCGGCCCGGCATCGAAAGACGCTACGACACGATCTTCTATGCCAAGAACCGCGAGGACCTTCCCAGGAAGCTCAGGTGCGTGCTGGAGCCTCTTCTCTTCGATGAACACATAGAGCTCTTCAGGAGTCTCGCGAGTCTGAAGCAGCGGCTTTGCCTTCCCGCCGAAGGCAGGGTGATAGCCATCATCCTGGTTTCCGACAGGGAGGACCTCATGGACATCCTTTCCATGAGGTACTTCCTGTGCAACGTTGAAATAGTTTTGATACTGCCGAACAGGAAGAAGGACATCGTGGCCCTGGGGCACGAACTGAGACCCCGGTTCATGACATACAAGGATGCCGATTTCGGCGAACTGCTGTCGGTCATCAGGAAGATGACCGGCGGGTGGTGAAAGAATGACGAGGGCGGAGCGGCGCGAGGGATGAGCCCTCCCGGCACCGCCCGTGAACAGTGAATGGATGCAGGGAAAGCACAGGTCCCCGTCGCGGGACGACGATGCACAGGACGACCGGGAGGTTGAATGGCGGTAGCCTGCTCCGAAACGATCCCCATCGGGCCTTGAAGGGACAGTGACTTCTCTCGGGAGGTGAAAATGAGAGATCAATGCATGATAGCCGCAGCCGCCGTTCTCGGGTTGGCCCTCGCGGTTCCGTGTCCGGGTTTCGCCGGGTCTTCCCGTTGCGTGATCCTCGAAAAGGATGGCACGAGGGCGCTGGTGAGCTGCAACGGTAAGCCTGCGCAATACATCGATCTCGGTGGCAGGGCGGACATGTACAGGGCAGGCGACAGCATCGACGACAGGACGTTTCCGGGATTGAGTGACCGGAAAGTGAAGCAAAAATGAGGAGGTGGAGACAATGAGACCTCAGATGCCAGCATTCGGGCTTGTTATTGCGGCGGCGTTGCTGCTTGCCGCGTGCGCGCCAAACTCCGTCATCAATCCCGCATCCATCAACCAGATGGACCAGCAGTCGCGGGCCTATCCCCAGAAGGAATACGTGATCGCCGCGGGGGATGTTCTGGACATCAAATTCGTGGGCGGAGCCGAGTACAACGAAACAGGGGTCACGGTAAGACCCGACGGACGGATATCCCTTGCCCTGGCCCCGGAGATGAAGGTCGCGGGTCTGACACCGGGCGAGATGGCCGGCCAGTTGAAACAGCGGTACGCATCGGAACTGAAAAGGCCGGAGATCGTCATCACGGTGCGCGGTTTCTCCGACCAGAAGATCTTTGTAGACGGCGAGGTCCTTCTCCCCGGCGTGGTCGAGATCAAGGGTCCCACGACGGTCATGAGGGCGATAGCCCAGGCGCGGGGGCTGCGCGAGACGGCACGGCTCTCGAACGTGATCGTTATCCGCAAGGACTTCGAAGGCAAACCCATGGCGGCCAACATCGACCTCGGGAAGGTCATTGACGGAACCGACCTCAGCCAGGATATCTACCTCATGCCCTATGACATCGTCTATGTTCCCAAGTCCAACATTGCCAGGGTGAACAAGTTCGTGGACGAATACATCAACAGGGTTGTCCCCGGAGGTTTCCCCGGGTTCCAGCAATTCTCGAATCCCTACAGGTATTCACTGGGCGGTTTTACCAATGTCTATCCCGACTCCGGCTCCTCTGTGACGGTGGCGCCGTGACAACCAAGGGAGGTTGACAAACCATGACCGAGAAGCGGCATCAACCCATTGACTTCACCAACATACGAGACCTTCTCTCCGTGGTCTTCAAACGCAAATACACGATCCTCGCCGTATTTGTCGTTGTCTTCGGAGCGGCGGCCCTGTACGCCTTTCTCGCTCCCCGGATCTATGAGGCGAAGAGCATTCTCCTCGTCAAGCTGGGAAGGGAGTTCATGAGGACATCGGAGGGGGCGAACTCGAGCCCCGCCCTTTCCGTCCAGCCCGAAACGATCATGAAGAGCGAGATAAGCATTTTGACAAGCAAGGACCTCATGACGCGGGTCATAAGGACGCTGGGGATCGACCGGATATACCCGGCGATCGCGAAAGCGTCCGCCGCGCAGACCGACGCGGAGCAGGCGTCCATCGCTTCCTTTGAAGAGAATCTGAAGGTGATGAACATTCCCGGGTCGGGACTCATTCAGGTCGCCTTCAGCCACGGGGACCCTTCCACATCCGCGACGGTCGTCAACACCCTGGTGGATACCTTCAAGGACAAGCATCTCGACGTCTTCGGGGGCAAGACCACCGCCTTCCTCGAGCGACAGGAAAAGGCCTTTCAGGAAAGGTTGCAGGAATCGGAGAACAACCTGTCCAGCTTCAAGCTGAAGAACAAGGTCTTTTCCTTCGAGGAGCAGAAGACGAACCTTATAGAACTCTTCGGGACCCTTGATGAAAAGCTGAAAACGGCCCAGAACGAAGTGACCGAACTGGAACAGAGGATGGCCTTTGTGCGCAGTTCCAGGTGGACGGCCGATCTCCCCGCGGAGACGCGAAATCAGCTCGTCGCCCTCCAGCAGAAGGAGCAGGGACTCCTCGAGAGGTACACGGAGAATTCCAGGATGGTCCAAACAGTTCGCCAGGAACTCAACGCCCTGAAGGATGCCGCGGCTAAGGCCACCGAGCAGGCGAGAAGTGTCGAAGTGGCCAGGATCGAGGGTCAGCTGGCGGGTGCGCGCGCCAGGGCAGGCAGCATACGGGCACAGATGAGGCAGGTCGAGGGAGAGCTCAATTCCCTGGACAGGCATGGCCGGGAACTCCAGAGCCTCAAGCGCGAGGCCGCCCAGCTGGAACAGAACCACCAGATCTATTCCCGGAAGCTGGAAGAGTCCCTCATTATGGACGACATGGACCGGCAAAAGATGGTGGCTGTCAGCGTGGTCCAGAAGGCAACGGTCCCCGCCTTTCCGAAGAAACAGAGACTCACGAGAAGCCAGATGCTCGGCGCGGGCTTTTTCGGCGGTATCGCGGCAGGCATAGCTCTTGCTATCATCCTCGAGCTTATGACGCCCGGCATGCCGACGCCCGCGAGCGCGGAGAACAGCCTCGGCGTGCCCGTTCTCATCACGGTGACGAAGAAATGACCGCACGCCGGCCGACTGAAAAAAATCATGATGGGATGGTGAGCCATGTATCTCAACTTTTACAATCTCCGGAAGCAGCCCTTCCATATCACGCCGGACCCCGAGTTCCTCTATCTCAGTCCGAGTCACAAGGAGGCGCTTGCGGCCATCATTTACGGCATAGAGGAGAAGAAGGGCTTTGTCGCAATTGTCGGTGCTGTCGGTGTCGGAAAGACGACGATACTGCGGTCCTATCTCGAGAAGGCCGACAAGAAGCGCCTGAAGATCGTCTATGTCTTCAATCCCAGGCTCAGCTTCGAGGGGCTCATGAAAACGATCTACCAGGAGCTGGAACTCCCCGTGGAGACGAGCGATGTCGTGGAGATGACCAATCGGCTGTATGAGGTCCTCATAGAGGAATACAGAGCGGGGAACACGATCGTCCTTGTTGTCGACGAGGCGCAGAACATGCCCGTCGACACCCTGGAGAACCTGCGCATGCTCTCCAACCTCGAGACATCGAGGGACAAGCTCATCCAGATAGTCCTCGTGGGGCAGCCCGAGTTCGAGGAGGAGCTGCAGCAGCACAGACTGAGACAGCTCAGGCAGCGCCTCGCCATCAGGTCGACGATCCTGCCCCTCACGGAGCACGAGAGCATGGAGTACATCCGGTACAGGCTCGAGAAAGCCGGTGTGTCGCCGTCGGCGGTCTTCACCCCGGCCTCGATCAAGGCCATTGTCAAAAAGGCGAAGGGTATTCCGCGGGTCATGAACGTCCTGTGCGACAACGCGCTCATCACCGGTTTCGGCTATCGCAGAAAACCTGTGACCCGGGGAATCGCACGGGAGATCATACGCGATTTCGACGGGTTGAAATGGCCCTCCGCCGGACGGTGGTGGTTTCCCGCCCTCTCGGCCCTGACGGTGGCGCTCATCGCGATGGCATGGTTCCTGCCGAACCAGGAGACCGTGTTCGGCAAGATACGGACCCTCGCTTACGTGGAGCAGAACAAGGAGAGCGCCCGGGTGGCCACGATCGTTCCGCCGCCGCCGGCCGCGGTAACGGGTGAGGCGCCACCGCCGTCCGCCGCCGCCCCGCAGCAGGAGGCACCCCCCGCAGATGAGAACCCGCCGTCGGCGGATGCCAGGCCGGGCGCTGGTGCCGCGCTCCCGTCGGTCGTGGAGAAAAGGAGCGAGGCGGTAAAGAAATCAATAGCGCACGGAGATACCCTTATCAAGCTGTCGAGAGAGGTGTATGGAAGATCCGACGAGAGGACCCTCCGGCTGATCCAGAAGAACAATCCTCAGGTTGTGAACCCGGATGTCATCCATGCCGGCGGCATGCTGACCTTTCCCCTCCTGTCCGAGGAGGGTGAAGGTACCGGCCGGTAACCCCCGCTTTTTCCGTGCCCTGGGTGAGGATGTTTCCGCGGCGAGCAATGGAAGAGGTATCAGGGATGGTGAGAAGACCCGTCCCGTAAAGGAGGCAAAATGAGCAGGATCTATGACGCATTGGAGAATTATCGGGAAGCGGAGGGGGTACCCCTTGAGCCCGAGCCTTCCCCCCCGGCGGCCGTCCCGCGTGTCGAAGGGACGAACGGCAGCAGGGCGGGCATGGAGCTTGAGATGAGCACCCTCTATCAGACGATCACCGCGGCCCTCCCGGGCAAGGGGCATCGTTCCGTCCTTTTTGTGGGGTCCCGTTCGAGCGAGGGGACTTCCACGATCGCCCGCGAGTTCTCGAAGACTGTGGCGTCGCGGATGGAGAAAGAGGTCGTACTCGTCGACTGCGATGGAAGCTACAACGGACTTGTCTATCCGGAAATGGACCCTGACCTCAAGCTGGACGCAAGCCTCGCGGCAGGGCAGATCGAGAAGGCCCTGTGCCCGGTGGACGGGACCAGTCTGTGCATACTGCCTCTCTTTCGCCTGTCCGACCCGACGGGGCCGCAGGTGATCGACTTCGGCAACGGCGGGGGGTTCTGGGACCTTCTCAAGGAGAGGTTCGAACTCATCGTGGTGGATTTCCCGCCGGCGATGATGTATACGAGCGGGCCCTCGATCATCCCTCTTGTCGACGGGGTGATCATCGTGGTGGAGGCGGAGAAGACACGGTGGCAGGTGGCGCTGAGCGTAAAGGAAAAGGTCATCAAGAACGGCGGGACCGTTCTCGGCGTCGTCTTCAACAAGCAGCAGCACTACATTCCCCAGTGCATCTACAACTACCTGTAACGGGGAGGAACAGGGAAAGAACATGGAAAAATACCTGCACCCCGAAACCGGGGCTCCCTACCACCCGACGGTCCAGGGATACTTTCCTGCGGGCCGCGTCGAGGTGCGCCGCGGCCCGGACCCCCTCGAAACCGCCGTAGAGGACGGACGGAACGAGAGGAGGCCGCAGGCCGATGCGGAGGTGCCGCTGGGGTTTCCCCGGTACCGCTGGCTTTTGCTTCTCGGCGATGTCGTTCTCATCTCGCTGGCCATCATCGCGGCCGTCGGGCTCAGGGTGGGTTTCGGGGGCAGGGCCCTTCTCCACTATTCCATTGGACCCATCTCCACCCTCGTGTTGTACCCGCTGGCCCTCTATATCTTCGACCTCTACAATGTGGAGCGCGTATTCCGTTCCTGGGAGACGACCTTTCGCAGCGCCATAGCGGTGACCCTCGGGACCCTGCTTGCCGTCTGCGTCTTCTACGCTGTCCCCTTAGGCTCCTATGGCAGGGGCGTCATGGTCATCGAGGCTTCTCTCGCGTGGTACTTCCTCAATCTCTGGCGCTGGAGCTACGGGATCGTTTTCCAGAAGACGGGCCCGAAGGTCCCGACACTGATACTCGGGGCCGGGTTTTGCGGCAGGACCATCTGCAGATTGCTCAAGTCACCCCTGTCGCCGTACGAAGTGAAGGGGTTCCTCGACGACAACCTCGACGAGGTCGACACTGAAAGATACCCGGCCATAATGGGCGGGAGCGACCAACTCCTTAACGTTGCCGCCGGTACGGGGGCGCACACGGTCATCCTCGCGATACCGAAGAACCGGTCTGTGCGATTGATACGCACCATACTCGACGCCCGTCTCAAGGGGATCGATGTGCGCGACATGGCCGATGTCTACGAGGCTCTGACGGGTCGGATCCCGGTGCGCGGCATCGCCGACCAGTGGCTTCTCTTCGCGGAGGGCTTCTATCTCCTCCGCGCCGACTTCGCGCAGAAGCTCAAGCGCCTCATCGATTTTCTCGCATCGGGGATCATCCTCTTCTTCATGAGTCCCGTTATAGCCCTTGCCGTCATTGCCATCAAGCTCGACTCTCCCGGCCCCGTCTTCTACACCCAGCAAAGGGTGGGAAAGGACAGACAGGTGTTCACGATCTACAAGTTCCGGTCCATGGAGTCGGGGTCCGAGAAGGCCGGAGCGCGATGGGCAGCGGAGAAGGACCCACGGGTCACACGGGTGGGCAAACTCCTGCGCCTCACCCACATCGATGAGCTCCCCCAGATCTGGAACATCTTCAAGGGGGATATGAGCCTCGTGGGACCTCGCCCGGAGCGGCCCGAGTTCGTCGATACCCTCGAAGACGAGCTGCCCTATTACTATGTGCGTCACACCGTGAAGCCCGGGCTGACGGGATGGGCACAGATAAACTACCGGTACGGGGCGTCGGTGGAAGACGCGCATATCAAGCTCGAATACGATCTTTACTATGTCAAGAACATGTCCGTCTTCCTGGACCTCAAGATCCTCCTGCGCACCGTTGGTGTGGTCCTCCTGAAGGACGGGGCGCGATAGGTCGCATGGACTCACGACAGAGCGATCCGAAACCCATAATGGTCACCGTCGATCTCGAGGACTGGTTCCAGGTGGAGAACCTTAGGCCTCTGTTCCCCCAGGAGACATGGGACCTCTGCGAACTGCGCGTAGAAAGGAACGTGCACATGCTGCTCGAGCTTTTCGACGCGTGCCGCGTGGAGGCGACCTTCTTCGTCCTCGGCTGGGTGGCCGAGCGCTGTCGGGGGCTTATCCGGGAGATCGTGCGGGCCGGTCACGAGATAGCTTCACACGGTCACTCCCACCGGATGTGCCGGGAGCTCACGGGTGCTTCTCTTCGCCGGGACATCGAGGTGAGCAGATCAGTGCTCGGGGACATCACCGGGGAGGCCCCGGCGGGTTACCGGGCGCCGAGCTTTTCCATCACGCGGGAGATGACGGACATCCTGGCGGAGCTGGGTTTCGCCTACGATTCAAGCTACAACAGCTTCGGTCTCAATAGCCGGTACGGACGGTCCGACGGCCTCCGGCCAGGCGCTGACGGGCATCTCGTGGCGGACAGCGGCATCGTGGAACTGCCGGTGAGCAACCTCACGTTCATGGGGCGGACGGTCCCGTGGGCGGGTGGCGGCTATTTCAGGCTCTGGCCGACGGCCCTTTTCGAGCGCGGTGTTGCCCGCATCCTCCGAAAGGAGGGGCAGTACGTTTTCTACTGCCACCCCTGGGAAGTGGACCCGGGGCAGCCGAGGTGCGCCCGAGGGATCGGACCGGTGAGCCGTTTCAGACATTACCTCAATCTCGACAGGACCATGGGGAGACTCAGGCACTTCCTCGACCGGTTTCGGGACAGTTGTTTCATCTCATGTTCCCGCCACCTCGGGATCGGCCGGCATGAGAGGACCCATGGAGATGCCGCGGACAGGATCGCCGCCGCGCGATGATGCCGGGAACTGCCCTCGTGCGCCATTCACAGGGAGGTCGATCACGATGACGATTCGCACATACACCGAAGCAGACCGCGATGCCTGGGACAGGTATGTCAGGGAGAACGCGGGTGCGAGCTGCTACCATCTCACCGGCTGGAAGGACGTCATCGAGGAGAGTTTCGGACACAGGACCTGTTATCTCCTGTCCTTGGGCGGCGATGGAGAGATCGACGGGATACTGCCCCTCGTTCACCTCAACAGTTTTCTTTTCGGCAGCTTTGTGGTGTCCCTCCCGTTCTTCAACTACGGGGGGGTATGTGCCGATGACCGCCGCGTTCGCGAGAGGCTGTTCAACGAGGCGGCCAGGATGATGCGAAGCATGGAAATAAGCCACATGGAGTTGAGGCACACAGGGAACCTCCTGCCCGGGCTGCCGGTCAAGACGTCAAAGGTCTCCATGAGACTATCGCTCCCGGGGGCAAAGGAGGAGCTGATGGCGTCCTTCTCTTCCAAGCTGAGGAGCCAGGTGCGCAGGGCCGAGAAGGAGGGAATGTGGGCCAGGATAGGGGGGATCGAGGAACTCCCGGGCTTTTACCACGTTTTCTCACGGAACATGAGGGACCTCGGTACCCCCGTCTACTCGAGGACGTTCTTCCGCAACATCCTCAAGAGGTTTCCCGAGACGGCGCGGATCTCAACCGTATACGCGAAGGACGGCTGCCCTGTCGCCTCGGGGATGATCGTCGGGTTCAGAGAGACCATGGAGATCCCCTGGGCGTCGTCCCTCAGGGACTTCAACCGTTACGGGCCCAATATGCTCCTGTACGCCACCGTGCTGGGGTTTGCCTGCGATGCGGGTTACAGGATCTTCGATTTCGGCCGTTCCACTCCCGGCGAAGGCACCTACAGGTTCAAGGAGCAATGGGGCGCCCGACCCACACAGCTCCACTGGCATTACTGGTTGCGAAACGGCCGGCCGATGCCGGAGATCAATCCCCACAACCCGAAGTACGGTTTGGCGATAAGGATATGGCAGCATCTTCCCCTGGCCCTGACGAGGCTCATAGGGCCGCCCCTCGTGAAGAACCTTCCCTAGGATACCATGACAGACGATCTTCACAACGGAAGACACAGGCGATGAGGATCCGGCGAACCCTGTCCCCGACCGCCGCCCCTCTTTGTCCCGCGGACCTTTGGAAAGGGCTCAAAGGCTTCTTCGCGGGGGAGAGGTACCTCAAGAAGCTGGAGAAGGAGATCAAGGATCACTTTGGTGTACGATACGTCTGGTTCGTCTCGTCCGGCAAGGCAGCTCTGTACGTCATACTCCGTGCGCTGCGATCGCTCAAACCCGACAGGACGGAGGTCCTCATACCCGCATACACATGCTTTTCCGTTCCTTCCGCCATCGTTCGTGCGGGGCTCGAGGTCGCCCTCTGCGATGTCGACGCCTCGTCGTTCGACTTCGACGGCGCGCTCCTCGGGAAGAGCATCAACAAGAGGACGCTCTGCGTCGTCCCGAGCCATCTTTTTGGGATCCCCTCGGCCATGGAGGGCGTTGTGGACATTTGCAGGGAAAGGGCTGTATTTGTCCTCGAGGATGCCGCCCAGGCAATGGGCGTCAGGCGCGGCGGAAAGATGCTGGGGACCATCGGGGATGTGGGCTTCTTCAGTCTGGGGAGGGGAAAACCCGTGACCTGCGGGTCGGGCGGGATCATCGTGACCAACTCCGACGCCATAGGCAGCGCGGTGGACAGGGAGCTATCGTCGCTTCCCCTGCCCGGCAAGGCGAGACAGGCGAGGGAGTACATCAAGGTTGTGGCGATGAACCTCTTTATTCGTCCCCGCCTCTATTCCCTGCCCGCGGCCCTTCCTTTTCTGCACCTGGGCCGCACCGTCTTCGACACCCGGTTCCCGGTGATGAGGTTCTCCCCCATGCAGGCCGGGTTGTGCACGACATGGCGCCGGCGCCTGGAGGCGGCCGTGTCCGTTCGGAGAGAGCAGGCGGGGATGCTGTGGCGCGCGCTCGACTCGGCCCGGATCGCGGGCGACCCGTCGTCCGCCGGCTACCTGAGGCTTCCCTTCATGACGGAGAGCCGGGAGCGCAGGCAAAGGATATGTTCGACAGCGAAGGAAAGGGGTCTTGGGATAACACGGATGTATCCCTCTCCGATAAACGAGATCTCCCAGATAGCGCATCGGTTCGCCGGGATGGCCTTTCCCTCGGCCCGTCTCGTTGCGGACCGTCTTGTCACACTGCCGCTGCACCGTTATGTCAGGGACGGGGACCGGGACGAGATGGCCCGCCTCCTCAGGCCGGCACGACGCGTCGGGACAGAGGGCCGCGCCCTCGGCGTAGACATGGCCGCGCCCGGTGTGGCGAGGAGGGAAAGGGCCTGACCATGGACCTTACGGCATACATAGCATTAGTGTTCTGGACGGCGGTTCTCGTTGTTTTCTACGCTTACGCGGGCTACCCTCTCGTTCTTGCGGTCCTTGGTGTCTTCGGGACACACAGGCCGGTTTATCCCGGGACCGACCGCCTTCCGAAGGTGAGTCTCCTCATTTCAGCGTACAATGAAGCAGCAGCGATCGAAGACAAGCTGCTCAATTCTCTCGATCTCGACTATCCGGAGGAACTCCTCGAGATCGTGGTCGTCTCCGACGCGTCGAGCGACGGGACCGACGATATCGTGCGCAAATACGAGGGTCGGGCCATCGTCCTGAAACGCTGTGAAGGACACATCGGCAAGACGGCCTGCCTGAACAGGACCGTGCCTGAAACGGCGGGGGATATCATCGTTTTCTCCGACGCCAATTCGCGGTACGACCGCCGGGCGGTAAGGTGCCTGGTGGAGAGTTTCTCCGACAGGGAGATCGGGTTCGTGACGGGCAGGACGGAATACCTCTCCCGGGAAGGTGACGGCGGATCGTCCCCCGCCGGGTTGTACACCCGCGTCGAGAGGCTTACGAAGGCACTCGAGGGCAGGATAGGCTCCTGCGTCGGCGCGGACGGAGCGATATTTGCCATCCGCAAGTCCCTCTACCGGCCCCTCGATGCCAGCGACATCAACGATCTCGTGATACCCCTCAGGATAGTGCGGCAGGGTTACCGGGGAATTCTTGCCCCCGACGCGTTCTGTCTCGAGCCCGCCGCCCCCGACGTGTCCGGTGAGTTCACGAGGCACGTGAGGATAACGACGAGGTCCTTGAGGGCCATCTTCAGGCATCCGGGGCTCCTGAATCCCTTCAGATTCCCCCTGTTCTCCTTCGAACTCGTCTCGCACAAGCTCATGCGGTTCTTCGCCCCCTTCGCGCTCTTCACCGCCTTGTTCACGAACGTCCTCATCACGGTTGCGGGTGGAGGGTCTGTGTACGGGGCGATCCTTTTCCTGCAGGCCTGTCTCTATGTCCTGTGGCTTGCGGGGTCCCTCAACATTCCCCTCTCCTTCCTCACCCGCCTGTCCCGTGCGGCACACGCCTTCTGCGCCGTGAACCTCGCGATCCTCATCGGCTGGATCAAATTCCTCAAAGGCGAAAAGTACACAACCTGGGCAACACAACGGTAAAGACAGTTTCAGGTTTCAGGTTCCATGTTTCAAGCTTTCATGCTTTCGTGTTTTTCACCTGAGACCTGAGACCTGAGACCTGAGACCTGAGATGCAGAGCATACAATGACCTCCAAGACCAACATTCTCTTCATCCTTCAGACTTTCCGCACCGGGGGGTCGGAACGGGTTGTGATCGACCTGTGCCGCCGTCTCGACCGGGGGAGGTTCAATTGCTTCGCGGCGGCGCTCATTGACGGGGACCTCCGGGAGACGCTCGAAGAGATGGGCATTGCCACGCTCCTTCCGCGGATGCGCTCGGCACGGCAGGACGCGCTGAGTGTCATGCGCGGTATCTCGGATTTCATCGGGGCAAACGCCATCCGCGTGGTGAACGCCCACCATTTCACGCCATTCTTCTATGGTTTCTACGGGGCAAGGCGCCACGGCTCAAGGATCTTCTACACGGCGCACAGCCGCAGGGAGGTTGAGCTGATGGGCAGGCCCTGGCGCATCCTCGGCGGTGCCTTGATGCGTCTTGCCGATGGGGCGATAGGGGTGTCCCCCGATGTCAGCGAAGCCGTCAGG